>CAYXVJ010000250.1:0-2792 GCA_964468675.1 uncultured Oscillospiraceae bacterium | reverse complement strand
CACCACCATCTGTTTTAAATCCTTCCACACCAAAAGATTCAATCAAGTAACGACGCTTTTCCATCCACCAGTCAACTGCCTCAGGATTTGAGAAATCAAGTAAGAGGCTTCCAGAAAACCATAAATCCGGTAGATAGTATGGCGTTCCATCTGCATTGAAGGCACAATAGCGTTTCTCGATTGCCTCCTCTAAATCCATTCTCAATTGAACATTGGCTTTACGCTCCTCATTATGAGGTCCAGGAATAACTGGAATTTGCCAAAGCACTAAGTGCAAATCATCCTCTTTAACACGTTTAGAAAAAGCCACGGGATCTGGCCAAGGACCATCCGGAGGATAAGTGAAATCAGAAACTTCAAATACACCTCCTGGTTTTGCTTCATACTGAGCACCATTCCAAATATAGAATGTACACTCATCACTCCATGCTTCTAACACGATTGCAGATGCTGGAATATCTAGTTCTTTTAATGTATCTAGCTGTTCTTCTGCTTCCTTTTGCGAAGCCCATCCATTGGCTGATATCCATGGACCAAAAGCCCATTTCGGTGGTAACTCAGCCGGACCTGTTACATGTACAAAGTCTTTGATAACAGCCTTAGGATCACCAAGGAATAGATAAAGCGGAGTGAATCCATCTTCACCAACATCGCCAGAAAACAAAATATTCGTGACGTCTCCTTCGGTATCTCTTAGATCGAAACTGCTGCCTTCTGATGCTGAACTAAATAAGCCCCATCCACTCTCACTGAACATCCAAGGGACTGGCAAGTATGTATCATGTCCTTGATAGGTAAACGTCTCATTCACAATATTATGAGGATTCAATCCTCTTTGATTCACACGATCAAATTTCTCTCCTAAGCCATAAATTGCTTCACCTACAGCTTCTATCTCCAAGCTAAAAGCCTGTAAGATAGCATCTTTAAACTCACCAACAAGAGTCAAGAGGTTCACCTGCAATAACCGCTTCTTATTCTTGTTAATCAACTCAAAGTAAGAACCGTCCGCCGACAAAACAAGCTGACCTTCAGGTAAAGCTAATACTTTTCCTGATGAACCTTGCGCTGCAGGATCAAGTGAATTTGATCCTGCAGGCTTGGCATTTAATACCACATATCCGTCTGTAGCATCACCTTGAAAGATGTAGTCCAAATCATTTGCAAATGAACAAAGCACTTCAAAGCGATTACTTGATGCAAACAAGAGTCTGGTCTTCATTACTTTCGACTTTGCTCGTACGTGAAAGCGAAATACTTGATCGTCCAATCCTTCAAATGAATAGCGAACTTTCGTATCTGCCTGAAATGGACCTACTCTAAATAAGTAGCAGTCTTGCCCATAAGCAGGATCCTTAACAGCTAATACGCGTTTGCTTTCTTGATTCAATTTTAGAATCAGGGCAGGCTCCTTACCGTCTACTAACTCATCACCAGGCAAACGATAGCGGATAAATACTTGCTCTCCTTCAACGGGAGCAAAAGGCCTGCGATCTGTACCACTACTCTTATACGGGCTAAATCCTGACGGATAGTGCTTCAACATAATGTTCCTCACGATCTAACTAGTTGGTCTTATTCGGCTGATGTATAACGCTCATATGCATCTTCATAGATACTAATTAAGTCTTCTAAACCCATCTCATTTAATTGTGAGATGTAGTCGTCCCAACCTTCATCGATACCGCCATTGGTAATCCATTCAGCACGCGTAATATCGATGTACTTGTCAATGTCCGTCGTATAGATAGTTAGTTGCTCTACTTCATCATTCGTAAACATGACATTCGGGTATGGTGTAGTCACAAACTCTTCACCAAGTTTGCTGATTTCCATTTTTAAGCCATCTCCACTATCAGGAGAGAGAACGATTAAGTCTTGGAATGATTCACTGACATATTTTGGACCGAAGTCACGCAAGCTTTGATCCCAGTACCATGCATCCGCACTGGTACCTTCAGGAGGATCGTTAAGTGAGAATGTTCCATCCGCATTGGCGCTAATGACGGTGTCAATTGCACCCCAGAAGTTCTGAATGCTTGCTTCGCCTGTATAGAACTGATCTGCCCATCTAGCAACAATCTCAGGATGTTCGCTAGTATTCGTGATCAAAAGCTCGTTACGGACGATACTTGATACGCCATTGAAATCGCCATCTGCATACGTGTTTCCATCGGAACCTGCAATTGGAGCGATGGCAATATACTCATCAGACCACTTACCGAACAGAGCATCGTGTGACCATGCATAGTCGAAACCTACGAGTGAAACAGCTTCGTTCTTACGCTTACCATCTTGCATGGTGTTATCTTGCGTAAATGATTCTGGATCGATAATACCTTCTTGATAGAGTTGATGTAACCACTTCAAGCCTTCTTTATAAGAGTCGAGAATTGGATAGTAGCTTAATGTACCATCTTCGTTCACCATCATCTTCTTACCATTTAAATCGGTAATGCCAAATGGGTGAAGGTAGTTCATATTCAAGCCTTTAGCTCCTGAGATCGGGAATTCATCATCTGGGTCACCATTGCCATTTGCGTCCATCTCTTTAAAGGCACGTAACACTTCTGTTAGTTCATCAATAGTTGTAGGCACTTCAAGATTCAAGTTATCTAGCCACACCTTATTGATTATTGGCTGATTACAAGCGATAGGTCTAGCTGGAAGTTTTCTTGGCAACGAGTATATTTTCCCATCGGTAAATGTACTGTCATTCTTCATTTGAGGGACATCGACAAATGCCTGTGATAGATTTGGCATGTATTCATCAATGAGATCCGTTAAATCTA
>CAYXVJ010000249.1:822-2795 GCA_964468675.1 uncultured Oscillospiraceae bacterium | reverse complement strand
TACCAGCCAAACCTTCTTTAATTTGTGTGCCAACGAAGTCAAATGTTTCGCCTGCCTCACGTTGTGCTAAGCTCTCGCCACAGCATAGGATTGGACGGACACCATGGTTTAAGAGGGCTTTAGCCTTTAAGTTTACAGTTTCGTTTGTCTCTGCAAAATACTCTCTACGCTCTGAGTGACCAATGATGGCATATGGTACCTTCATATCGGAGAGCATCTTCGCAGAAATCTCACCTGTGTAAGCACCACTATCTTCAAAGTGTGCGTTTTGTGCAGCAATCTTCACATTGGTGAATTCTGTTGCGCTAACAGCTGCATCTAAGACAGTGAATGGAACACCAACGACGACTTCAGCATCTGCATCAGCGACTAATGGCTTTAACTCATTTAAGAATTTTACTGCTTCTGCAGGTGTGCCTTGGTTCATCTTCCAGTTACCAGCGGCCATGATGCGGCGATCGTCTTGATCTAAGAGGCAATCAATACCTGGTAAGACTTTACCTTCGAGGAACTCTAGTGATGCACCACCACCTGTGGAGATGTGTGTCACTTTATCAGCAAAGCCAAGTAACTCGACTGCTGCAGCTGAGTCACCACCGCCAATGATGGAGATTGCATCTGACTCGGACAAGGCTTTGGCGATCTCACGGGTACCTGTTGCAAAGTTTTCGAATTCGAAGACACCCATCGGACCATTCCAAATCACAGTACCAGCGCTCTTGACAGCATCGGTAAAGAGCTTAATGGTTTTCTCACCGATATCTACGCCCATCCAGCCTTCTTCAAACTTCTTAGAATCCACTGTCTTAAAGTTTGCGTCATTAGCAAAGCGATCGGACACGACGTTATCTAGTGGCAAGAGGAGCTCAACGCCCTTCTCTTTTGCTTTTTCTAATAGAGATGCTGCAAGGTCAACCTTGTCTGCTTCTAATAAGGAGCTACCTACTTCATAGCCTTGTGACTTGATGAAGGTATAAGCCATACCACCACCAATAATTAAGGTATCTACTTTATTTAATAGGTTCTCAATGACACCTATCTTATCGGATACTTTGGCACCACCTAAGATGGCGACAAATGGACGTTTTGGATTTGAAAGGGCATCACCCATAACTTGAATTTCTTTTTGAATCAAATAACCAGAAACACCTGGCAAGTAGTTTGCAAGACCTGCAGTGGATGCATGCGCACGGTGTGCAGTACCAAATGCATCGTTGACGAAGATCTCAGCTAGAGATGCAAGTTCCTTAGCAAAGGCTTGATTGTTCTTGGTCTCTTCTTTATGGAAGCGGACGTTCTCGAGCATCATGACTTCGCCGTCTTTTAAGTTTGCAGCCTTCGCCTTGGCGTCTTCACCAATAACATCTTGAGCTAAAGCTACGTCTTGACCTAGCAATTCGGCCAAGCGATCTACGGCTGGCTTCATGCTGAATTTCGCTTCTGGACCACTCTTTGGTCTGCCCAAGTGCGATACGAGAATGACACGAGCACCTTCATTTACGAGGTACTTGATGGTTGGGAGCGCGCCACGGATACGCTTGTCGTCCGTGATTTGTCCATCCTTATCGAGGGGAACATTGAAGTCCACGCGAACAATAACGCGTTTACCCTTTACTTGAATATCTTCTACAGTTTTCTTCAGCAAATTCGCCATTATAAACTCTCCTGAATTTCTTTAATAAAATCGCTTGTGGCCTTAGGACCATACGCGGTTATTTTAGCATATTTTAACGACTCTTAAAGCACATCAGTAAAAATTAGTACAATTGACCGACTCTACTGGTCAATATGCAAGTCTTGTGTGCCCTAGGCCCCTTTACACAGGTATATCTAAACAGCTGTATGTCGTTCACAAGTAAGAACGTAAGGTTTAGAATAGGTTCATACAGTAAATATAGCGATAGGATTGATGGAAGATGAATCTCTTAGATGCTGCAGATCAAGGATCCATTTGGCGTGGCTTAGACTACTAC
>CAYXVJ010000249.1:0-812 GCA_964468675.1 uncultured Oscillospiraceae bacterium | reverse complement strand
AAAAGAGAGTCTTATCTTACTACGTCATGGATAAAGATCACATTCGAGGGAAAGTAGCTGGTAGTCAAAGCTTGCCTTATGAAGTGGCCCTAAACCTTAACGATGTTCACACTTCCCTTTGTAACTGTCCTTATGCCAAGGATAAAGAGATTATCTGCAAGCATAAAATCGCACTATATTTCACACTCTACCCTGAGATAGCCGATGGCTACCTTGCTGATGCAAACAAAATCGCAGACGAGCATGATAGGAAGCATAGGGAGCGTATTCTACGCATCGTAAACATTGTAGATCGCCTTAGTACAAGTGAGATGAAAACTGTACTCATCTCATATATGCTGGGGGACAATGATTTATTTATGAATCATGAAGAAACAATACTAAAGGATCTATCGAATGACAAAAGTGATCCACATTCGTAAATCTTCTCATATGGTTTATAATATTTCATATATCACAAGCTGATTCAAAAACATGAAGGATTCAAAATGGATATTATTCAAGGTTTTATAGAAAACATAACAGACTACATCGCAGAAATACCGCAGATCGTGCCGATCCTAGTCACACTCATCATCGGTATCGTTCTGGTTGCTTGGGGTTACAGCCTATTTCGCATATGGCTCACCCTATTAGGTATTGGCGTAGGATACTACCTAGGTACAAAACTAGCTGAATTCTTAGAACTAGACAGCTGGCCTTATGCATTGGTGGTTATCTTAATCACGCTTGCCATGTCTTTATTCTTCTGGCTAGCAGTGAAATTAAGCATCTTCGTTGCAGGTTTCTTCTTTGGCATGTACCTTGTCCGC
>CAYXVJ010000248.1:0-2846 GCA_964468675.1 uncultured Oscillospiraceae bacterium | reverse complement strand
AGCTAGGACAATGCAAAACAGGAGCAATAGAATGCTTACAGCAAGCACTGAACGCTTTGTTAAACCTTCTTTAAACTGTAGGAAACTTTGGTAAGCCAATTGCAAGATAAAAAATGATAGTAAGAAGGAATAACGATATGGGAACCAATAGGGACTATTTAGACCATGCCAAACAGTATCCAGGACCTCACTTGAAAAACTCCAATAGAATATAAAGATGAAAACCAAGCTCAGTATTTTATCCTTGCGCTTGATGCTACGGTTGAAAAAATAGAGCACGACAAAAATCAGCGGGAGAAGACCGATATAGATATTTGCTCGTCCTGTCTGTACTTCTTGCCATGTCGTTGTGAGTGGATAGAATTTAGATAAGCTTGGCATCAAACCTGTTGCTAATGCTCGAAAAGGTATTAACTCTTTGATCAACATACGAACGTTCAACGAACTTAGATTCTGACCGATATCTGCCTGTGCCTTACCGCCTAGTAATGAAAACACTAATGGGACCAGCATAAAAGAAATCAATACAGCGGCTAAGACGGATGAACGTATAAAACGCCAAACGGTAGATCGTAAAACAGCTTTATCCCGATACATATCTCGTAGTAAGCATTGGTATAAAAAGTAGAAAACTAAGAATATGCAAAGCATGAAGGCAATGTAATAGTTAGAAAAGATGGCCAGGCTTAAAGTGAAAATATATAAGCCAGATTTCTTATCTTCGATTAAGCGATGTAAGCCTAGCAAAACGAGTGGTAATAAGATGATGACATCTTGCCACATCAAATTATAAAAATAACTCATGTTAAAGCCCATCAATGCATAAGCCACTGACAAGATAAGTGAGGCACTATCTTGTCCATGTATTTTATTTAGATAGCAATACATGGAAAGACTAGAACAAGAAAGCTTCAATATGATAAGGAGGTGTATAGCTAAAGGCATTGTCTTTGCAGAGAAGAATAATAGCAATAAATTGAATGGGCTTGCTAGATAATAGGCAAATAAACCTGTCATCTCACCACCCATCCCCTTAGAAAAATCATAAAAGACAGTAGCATCACCTGAAAACAATGTTTTAAATGCTGCTAGAAAGCTGATGTATTGATTGTTTAGATCGGTAATTAGAAGTGTTTTATTCCCGAAAGGATAAACGTCAGCGAAAATGAAAATTACTAAGAGGATACTAAAAGGTATTAGAAATGAAGCAATAACTTCCTTCTTCTGACCCATTACAGATCTATCTTTCTTCATAAACCTTACCTTTTGCCTTATAATCAATAGCTTTAGTAAAACATTTATCAATTATAACAGATTTTCTTTCATATAGATCCATTAATTCGTTTTATAGCGAATTGTATTCCTCCTCTTTAATTGTTATAATTTTCTCAATAAATAATATCTTTTGGAGGAACATATGCGTTTCAAAGACAAAGTTGTTGTAGTAACAGGTGCAAGTGCTGGCATGGGCAGAACAATCGCCCAAGATTTTGCCAAAGAGGGAGCCAAGGTCATTGCCGTGGCAAGAAGAGAAGAACGTTTATTAGAACTTAAAGATGCCATGCAAGATGAAGCAGGTGCCATCATTCCCTTTGTAGCGGACGTGTCCACTGAAGACGCAAACAACGCCATGATCGATCTTGCTGTCGAGCGATTTGGCAAAGTTGATGTCTTGGTTAATAACGCAGGCATCATGGACGAATTCTTGCCAATTGCAGAACTAGACAACGACCGCATGGATCGTGTATTAGACTTAAACTTAAAAGGACCCATGTATGCAATGCGCAAAGCAGTACAAGTCATGTTAACGCAAGAGTCAGGTGGAAACATTGTCAACGTAGCCTCCATCGGTGGTACCAATGGCTGTCGTGCAGGAGCTGTTTATACCGCATCCAAGCATGCCTTAGTTGGCTTAACCCATAACACAGCTTACATGTATGCAGGAAACAAGATTCGTTGTAACGTAGTATGTCCTGGTGGCGTAGAGACCGAAGTTGCAGTCAACTGCTCCAATCCAAGTCCACACGGTATCGCTCGCGTTATGAGTGGATTAGATAGAAGTATCAGAACAGCACAATGTAGCGAGATCTCCCCTATGGTCTTATTCTTAGCTAGCGACGATGCAAGCTTCATTACAGGAGCAGATATTAAAGTTGACGGTGGTGTCAGCTGTAACTAAAAGATAAAGATTCTATGCACATGCTACCGTGGCACTCTTCTTGCCGCGGTAGCATTTCTTCGCAAAGTGACTTGTCCTCTCGTAGGATGGATGTTATACTAGTTTTCGCGGAATAGAAATCAATTCATTTATGGATGTTTTTTGTGTTCCGAAGTCGGTTTCGGGCCTCAAGCGATGCAGCCCGTGAACCCTGCCAGGTCCGGAAGGAAGCAGCAGTAAGCGGTCACCTGTAGGTGCCGTGAGTCAACCTGAGACTGACTTCGGTGCAGAGAGAACATCCATTTTCTATATGCGAAAGTGAATAGAAGCGGATCAATTCTCTATTTGGAGGAGGTATATATGCAGTATTCAATAGAAGGTACACCGTTACCCGTCGTCATCTGCCAGCTCCAAGCCGGAGAAACTATGATTTCAGAAGGCGGCGCTATGGCGTGGATGAGCCCCAACATGAGAATGGAGACAACATCAGGTGGAGGCATCGGCAAGGCTTTTGGCAGAATGTTCTCAGGTGAAAGCTTATTCTTAAACCGTTATACATCCATGAACACCAATGGCATGATCAGTTTCGCATCCAGCTTCCCAGGTTCAATCCGAGCACTTCAAATCGACCAATCAAGAGAATACGTCGTACAAAAAAGTGGCTTTCTTGCCTCTGAAAGTACAGTAG
>CAYXVJ010000247.1:0-2914 GCA_964468675.1 uncultured Oscillospiraceae bacterium | reverse complement strand
ATTTAAGAATAACGCAAGCTTTCGCACGGAAAAATCGATTAATCGGCGTTCTGCCGATTTGTTCTCCAGATAATGACAAAATAACGATCGATTCCCATACGCATCAATGCTTCATAGCGGTGGTTGCCATCGTTTAGCTCATATACTTCTTGATCCTGATTAATAATCAAGGGAGGCATATCCCAATTGCCTGTTTGAAATCGTTTCATAATGCGTTCCACTCGATCGTCAAAAGCTGCTTTAGGGTTATGGTACTTCATGTTAGGCTCTGGACCACAGCAACGTACGAATAAGTTTAAATCCATGAGTTTTGGCTCTTCATAGCATCTAACTTCTTTTTGTAAACCCAAAGAGAAAGCCTCGTTATTGCCTTCGCCTAATAAGAAGAGGTGTATCCATTCTTCCAATCGATTGTGATTCGAATAAAGGATTGCATTTTCACTACTTGCATTAAATTGTAGTTCTACGTCCACTTTTTACTTCCTTACAACTGTCATTTTGTATTACTATTGTAATAGATGGAGCAAAGGAGAGCTAGGGATGCATTTTGCAGAATATAAGACAATCTTGTCCGCAAACAATAACATGAATATCTACCGTGGCTGTACACACGCTTGTATTTACTGCGATAGCAGAAGCACATGCTATCAATTTAAGCATGCCTTTGAAGACATTGAAGTAAAGCAAGGAGCTACTTTGATTTTAGACCAAGAACTCTCGAGAAAGCGAACAGTTGCTATGCTGAGTACAGGAGCCATGTCTGATCCTTATATCCATTTAGAATCTAAACTAAGGCAGACAAGAGCATGTTTAGAAGTCATTTATAAGCATGGTTTTGGCTTGTCGATCCAAACAAAATCAGATCGTATCTTAGAGGATTTGGATTTGCTTGTAGCCATCCATAAGCGAGCAAAATGTGTCGTTGAGATGACGCTCACGACCTTTGATGAAGATTTATGCCGTATATTGGAACCTCAGGTATCTACTACCAATGAACGTTTCTTAGCTTTAAAGGTATTACAAGATGCTGGTATACCAACGGTTGTCTGGTTAACGCCGATACTGCCCTTTATTAATGACAGCGATGAGAACCTTCTTGGTATCCTCGAGTATTGTAAGGATGCATCGGTTTTTGGGATCATAAACTTTGATTTCGGTATGACCCTTAGAGATGGTAACCGCGAGTATTTTTATGAGAAACTTGATCTTCACTTTCCTGCTATGAAAGAGCTGTATATCAAAACTTTTGGCAATCAGTATCAATGCCTGAGCCCTAGACATAACGAGTTAAAAACCATCTTTGAGTCTTATTGTTTAGAACATGGCATCTTATATCAGATCGATGACATCTTTCATTATTTGAAAACCTTAGATCAACCAAGACAAATTAGCTTCTTTGATTAAGCTATATTTATATCTGCCATTCGTAGATGTTCACGAAGCGCTGGCCTTGGCGATAGAGGTCGTGCCACTCTGGTAAGCGTGCAGTTCGTAGTTTCTTTGCACCCAACTTCTCACACACACGAATCGATGCAAGATTGATCTCGTGATTGGTAATGATTAATTTGTCCATATAGTGTGCTTTGGCAACAGGGATGAGCAAGCGGCAAGCAGCTGCAGCATAGCCATGACCACGGTAGGCTTCATCAATGGAGTAGCCGATTTGACCGCCGTAATATAAGCTATCTGTATAGCCGATACGAAGGTTGAGGTTGCCAATCTTCTCACCATCTTTACATACATAGAAGTCATAAGCTGGTACCCAGCCAATATTAGGATCACCTTGTGTTTTGTGTGTACAGACAAGGTAGAGCGTACCGTCGCTTAAGAAGGGGACTTCAATAAAGAAGTCATCTTTACAAGCTAAGTTGTTATAGTACTTGATCTCTTTTTGAGTGTCCCATTCCTCTTTTAAGAGGGCATAGGCATACTCATCTGAACGCCTTTTGTTTTCTTTAACCGGTCTTACTTCTAAGTAGGTGCCTTCACGGCGCATACCTAAACGCTCCATCAAGTGATAGGAAGCAGTGTTATTTGCATCACAATGGGCGATGAGGCGTCTTAAGTTTAAGTCTGTAAATGCATGTTCGATTAAAGCTGTCCCTAGTTCTGCAGCATAGCCTTGATGCCAATACGATTTGTTTAAGATCCAACCCATTTCTGCTTCGTCACCATTTAACGTTAAGCTACAGCCACCAATGACTGTATGACTTGTGTTTAAGACAACGGCATAGTGATATTCAGTTTGATTGTCTTTTCTTGTCGTGTCTAAGGCATGCTCAAGAAAGGCTTTCGTATCAGCCATTTCATTTGGCGGCCAGAGCATAAACTTAGTGGTATCCGGATCGCTTGCATAAGCGTGGACCATAGTTAAGTCACTTGCTTCAAATGGACGCAAGGTTAAGCGTTTCGTTAGAAGTATCTTTTGCATGATTTGATCATAGCACTTTTATATGACAAGTGAAATAGGACTTGAATAATCGAACAAACGTTCTATAATGGAGGTGTGAAGTGAGATAAGGAGGCCTTGTGTATGGAGACAATGATACCTAGATCGTATGAACATGAGGGGAAACGCTATGTAGAGGTTACCGTACACTTCCACGAAGATGGAGAGATGGAACCCAAATCTTTTCGCTGGTATTCGCAGGAATTTGATGTCGATCGTATCCTTGACGTTCGACCTGAAGCGAGTATGATTGCAGGAGCCATCGGGATAAGATATATTTGTCGAGTGCTAGGTCGTCAACTGTCGCTCTGGTATGAAGAGGGCCGCTGGTTTGTTGAAATTAAGCGTGGACGATAAGTAAAGTTAATCTAATTGTAGAGTCGCTGAAATACTGATATGGTCGGCGTTTAGGGGCTGTATGCTATAATTGGCATAGTGTATTTAATAATAATAAACAGGAGAGAG
>CAYXVJ010000246.1:0-2942 GCA_964468675.1 uncultured Oscillospiraceae bacterium | reverse complement strand
TACCTGCACCATTAGAAAAACCCATGGTAAAAAAGCCATCCTCGATGTTTTCGACTAGATTCAAAGCATCTTCCATGAGCTGGTTCATACCAATTGCATTCATATGATCCATTGCAACAGGGTAGTCATTAAAACTTAAGCCTTCATATTGATCGATAATTTGCACGGTGTGTCCTGCTAGCGTTAAGCGCCTAGCAGCATCCTTAATGCCTTCTCTAACACCTAAAACGGAATGGAATAGTACAATAGTGGCCATTTTTATTCCTCACTTTCCTTTTCTAATAGTGTAGAAGATTTGCTAAGTAGATGTAAAGGATATTTGCGTCAAACGAGTCCACATGCAATTATTTTCACTCTTGTTTCGTATCTAGTACTAAGGTTTGCACAGGTGTTAAGTGAATCTCTCTTAATGTGAATATTGCAATTATGGTCACAAGCACTTCTGTAAGTACAAAGGAGAGCCAGACACCTGTCATATGTAGTAAGGCACTTAAAATGAAGGCAAAAGGCAAGATAAATAGTATGCCTCGCGTTGTGGATACCAGCAGTGCTTGTTTAGGTCTCTCGCTTGCGCTTAATATACTTGCCGTGATGATGTTTATACCAGCGAAAATGAGACCTATAAAGTAGATGCGAAGTCCCTTAACAGCAATACTTGCTACTTCTAAATTACCTTCACTGTTAAATATTGAAACAATTCCATTGCTGAAAATGAATATGAATAGATAGATGAAAATACCGATTGTTATTGCGGTCAATATCGCGTACTTTAAGATTCGTTTTAAACTGTATCGATCCTTAGCAGCATGAGCATAACTCACCAATGGTTGTATGCCTTGAGAAATACCTGTGAAGATGGCAATCCCGACCAAGGAGAGGTTTGCCACAATACCATAGGATGCAAGAGCTGTATTACCTGCGATACGTACAATGATGAGGTTAAAAGTAATTAAGACAATCGCTGAGGAAAACTCAGAGATGAAGGCGGATAGCCCAAGATTAAAGATATCTTTGATTTTCTTGAGCTGGAGTTTGAATCTAGTAAAGTGAAAGTTGTTTTTCTTTCTTATAAAGTGGGTGGACATTAATATCAAACTACCAGTGTGCGCAAGTCCAGTTGCAAGTGCTGCTCCAAACATGCCCATCTTTAAGGGGAACATCAAGATATAGTCAAAAAGGATATTCACAGCACTGCCAAGTAGCATACCTGCCATGGACAGCCTAGGGGCATAGTCGTTTCTCACGAATGCTAACAAAATATTGTTGGCAATAAAGACGGGTGCAAACAACATAACGACTTTCAAGTACGTATTGGCATAGGACAAAGTAAATTCGTCAGCACCCAATAGACTGGCTATTGGACTGGAATAAAAGAGGCCAATTAAAGCGATAAGTAAGCCGATAGCAAGACCCGTTGTTAAGGCAAGGGAGTATATACGGTTGGCAGCTGCAGTGTCATTTTTGGTCCTTAATATGGTGAACCTGGATGCACCACCTAAGCCGATCATGAGGCCTAAGCCGTTGATGATGCTGTAGATAGAAATGGATATATTTAAGCCTGCGATACCAAGTGAACCTAAGGCGAGAGATATAAAGAATGTATCAACAAGGATATAACAAGATAGTCCGATCATACCGAGCACATTTAGGCTTACGTACTTGGCAAAATTCTTAGACAAGTTTTGATTCAAGATTAAACCCTCCAATAAAAAACACTCAAATGGCTAACAATCCTTCAAAGACCTTACGGATTGTTATTTGAGTGCATCTATCGCTTTACCCGGTGGCAAAGCAGGTTTTATATATTCAATCTAATATAAGAGTTTTTAATAAAACTGCCAAATGACTTGTAAAAATAAGAAGTTGTCACCATAAGTCCATAAGTGTTTTCATAAGCCTAAGTTCACTGCTAAGCTTATACTCAATTACTCCTTAGTATATCCAAGTCAAACATTTTAAGATTCAATGCTTGTCGGGTGCTAAAAGTTTTGGGTATAAGGATTGAATTAAGATGGATCCTACTGGGGCCGTGATGAGTATGGCAAGGATAGATAGACTTAATATCTGATCGCCGCTAGCTAAGCCAAAGGATAGAGGGATGGCACCAATTGCTGCTTGAACAGTTGCTTTGGGTATAAATGAGAGCATAGCAAAAAGTTTTTCTTTTTGACTAAAGGCTGTTTTATATAATGCTAGGTATACCGCTATGAGACGAGCCAAGAGAGCAAGTAGGAGTATTGGAAGCAATGTGTTCGTACTTGTAGCGATATCCTTTAATTGGATGGAAGCACCTAGTAATACAAAGAGGAAAATCTCTGCAACTTGCCACAGTACGTTTAAGCGATGCTCTATTTGACCTGTTAGTCTAGTATGCTTTTCTTTAAAACGTATCTGGACCGTGATGCCTAGGCTGAGTATGGCTAAAAGGCCAGAAAATGGCACGCTGCTTTGGATCCATGCTTCCATACCGAAGATTAAGATGGCCACTGCTAAGAGGAAGAAAGCTTCTATCGATAAGGAGTTTTTATTAATGTTAGCAGTATGTTTGAAAAGATAAGACGCGATAAGCCCTAAAATAACACCTAGACCTATGCCGCTTAGGATAGAAAGAGGTAATGTTAGAAGAGATAAGATTGAAAAAGATCCTTCATTTGCAATCGACATGAAAGACGAGAACAAGAGCAGGATAAAAAAGCCGTCTAAAGATGCTGCACTCAAAATAAGCCCTGGCAGTTTAGATTGCTTGCCTATTGTTGTGGACATGATTTTGAGCATGGAGGGGAATATAATGGCAGGGGAAACAGCTGCTACGACCGTCCCCATTATCGCTGCTTCAAGATACGAGATCTTTAGTAGTAGTGGCGCTACTAGCAAAACTGTTAGGATTTCAAAGCTGGCAGGTAAGAGCCCCATCAAGAGTGCAGGTCTGGCAACTGTCTTTA
>CAYXVJ010000245.1:0-2960 GCA_964468675.1 uncultured Oscillospiraceae bacterium | reverse complement strand
ACGATGAAGAGCTTTGCAGAAGAAAGAAAAAATGGAACAGAAGTTCTATTGTATACGTCACCTGCTTCGACCATGCAAATTGTCTTGGGTAAGTACTTAGCTGCGTTGTCGCTCTTCTTGGTGATGACTGCAACCACTTTATTGTATGTACTCATCACTGTAATGCTCGGTGGACTTGTAGACGCAGTTGTGCTAGGCACTTATGTCGCTTTTGTATTAAGTGCAGCCATATACATCGCTATAGGTGTATTTGTCTCAAGCCTAACTGAGAACCAAATCATTGCAGCTATTGTCTCAGTTGTTGTTTTCGTGGGCTTCCAGCTCTTAAGCTCGATTGCATCGATGTTAGGGCAAATGACGACGACCTTGATTCAAGGTTTAGACCGCTTAAACTGGATTTCAGCTACAGCAGAGCAAGCTGCAGGTGTTGCAGTAACGAATGCTGTGAATTGGATCAATCCATCGACTCGTTTAGCTGATTTCTCGCTAGGTATTTTCAAAGTTACACCTTTGGTTTACCTGTTAAGCTTTACTGCCCTGTTTATCTACCTGACTACACAGGTATTGGAGAAACGTCGTTGGAGCCAGTCTTAATTGAGCTCGGAGTTAGAGGAGGAATGATTTATGGCTAATAAATTGCCTGAAACAGATAATGTGCCAGAAAAGAAGGAAGTCAGCCTGAAAGCCCAACGTAAGGCCGAGCGCTTAGCTCTTCGTAAAGAAAAAAATAAAGATAAAGCTGTTGTCGATGTACGTAATAAGCAGATGAAACGCTTTTCTGCATTGAGTATTGTCTTAGCGATCTTAATTGTCATCATTTTGAATGTCTTTTTAGAGATGGCCGTTGGTGATAAGCTCAGTTTTGACTTCACATCGAATCAATTGATGTCGGTAGGAGAGGTCAGTGAAGAGCTCTTGGATAATTTAGATCAAGATGTTCGTATGGTAGTCCTTAGCGATAAGGAGACTTATGAAGCAAATCATCGCTTCATGCCAGCCTTACTAGATGAATACGTGGCCAAGAGTAATGGTCATGTCTCTTTAGAGTATGTGAACCCTGTTAATGTACCAACCATTTACACTGAATTAGATCCAGAGAACTTCAGCAACTTGAGTGCAGGACAACTCGTTATCAAGAATGAAGCGAACGACCGCATGAAAGTTCTAAAGGATGCCGATTATTACAGCACACAAATCAATCAACAAACGTTTCAGCAACAAGTGACCGGCTATAAAGCGGAGTCATCCATTAGTGGTGCGATTAACTATGTGACATTAGATAGTATCCCTACAGTGTTCTTTACCAATGGACATGGCGAAGTTGAATTGGATTCAGAATTCACTTACTTCAATAGCTTATTGACCAATAACGGTTTTGATGTTGATACAATTAACCTTGCCACTGCAGGTGAAGTACCAGAAGAAGCATCGATACTTGTTATGCTTGCACCAGACAATGATTTAACCGCACCTGAAGCTGAAGTCGTGCTTGATTTCCTCAGAAGAGGTGGTGGTTTCATGTTTGCAGCTGGACCATTTAGTGTCAAGAGCATGCCAAACTTAAACTATGTCTTGTCAGAATACAATGTTACTTTGAATAATGATCGTGTAAGAGAAACAGATACCGACCGTTACTTCTATGACAATCCAAATACCATGGCAGTTACTGCACCAGCAAATGGCATTACACCTCAGAAGCTCGATCGCAGCGTCTTGATTATGGATAGCTATCATGTTGAGGCATTAACCAACACAGTCGATTGGATCGAAGTCCAAAGCTTGCTTGAGACATCCGACTTGGGTGCAAGAGAGAGTGAAGGCATCGCTGAAAACCTATCTACAGAAGCAGTACAAACCGTTGGCTTGATGATTGAAAACCGTGGTTTCATGGATGGCAAAGCCATTACGAAACCTGCTCGTATGGTAGTACTAGGATCTGCATCACTTTTCGCAGACCAAACCTTTGGCCAAATTGGCTTTACGTCCTGGTATAACTATAGCTTGACCTACAGTATGATGAACTGGCTTTCGAATAACGAAGCCAATACAAGTACACTCTTGATTCGTGATAAGGAATTGGTCAACTACAACCTGAGTGCCGTCACATCACAGACACCATTAAATGTCAGTGCTGTCATCGCCACGATCATCATCCCAGTTGCACTGTTGATCGGAGCGATTGTCGTGTACCGTCGTCGTAAACATTTATAAGAGGTGAGTAGATACATGAAAAAAGGTAAAAGTGTCATCGCGCTTCTCTTAGTATTCGTCTTACTTGTAGGTGGTATGGTTACATACATAGCCGTTTCCAACCTACAAGATAACGAGCCGGATGAAACGGATGCACCAAGTGAAGTCGAATATCTACTGTCAATTAAAAAAGAAGATGTCGATGAACTTACAATAGAAAATGAAGATGGATCCTTTGTCTATGAATTGGTTCAGACCAACGCAGATAAAGAAGATCAAGATCCTGTATATGGCTTTGAACTGATTTCTCCAGAACTTGAGAACTTGAATGGATCAACTGCTACTGCTAAGGCAAATGCGTTGATGAGCATTCGTATTGACTCTGAGGCAAACAGTGATGCAGCAAATCTTGCTGACTATGGTTTAGATGAGCCTACTGCTACTGTTACGATTAAACTGAAAGATGGTAGTACGAAGGTCGTACACATGGGAGACGTATTGCGCAATCAGACCGCTAAGTCTTATGCACGTCTTGAAGGATCAAACCGTGTTGTTGTAGCAAATGGACTACCATCGTCGATGGTCTTTACCAAGACCGATCTTGTCTCTACAGCAATTCTTGATATCCAACTTTATGAAGTAGAGGCATTTGATTTCATCAGGAAACGCGATCAGATGAATGCACATATCCAAGTTCAAGAAGATGAGCTCTCTTGATGTGCTTGATTTGGCGGACAGAAACATCGGCAAGGAAACCGACAGCAAAAAGT
>CAYXVJ010000244.1:0-2966 GCA_964468675.1 uncultured Oscillospiraceae bacterium | reverse complement strand
GAAATTAAGGCAGCTTGGGGTATACTAAGTGCATTGGATATTGCACATAAAGGCCCTGTATTAATCTCTTGTCCATCTTGTGGACGTACAGAAGTGGATTTAATTCCAATAGCCGAAGCAGTAGAAGAGCGAATCAAAAACTTACCGTATAATATATCCGTTGCAGTCATGGGCTGTGGTGTAAATGGCCCTGGAGAAGCACGAGAAGCGGATGTGGGCATTGCAGGCGGCAGAGGGGAATACCTCCTGTTCTCTCAAGGCAAGATCTTGGGCAAGGTTGCTCAAGACGAGGCCGTAGACCGTTTGATGCAATTGATAGAGGAGCGTTATGGGACAAAAGCAAAATCTTAGACATCTATGTCAATCCTTACCAGGCGGTGAACGCCTAGATAGTCAATCTAGTTCATTAATGGATTACCAATTGGATCGCTTGGTCATGGCCGGCAAGACATTGGAAATCCATTTAACATATGATACCTTACCACTTGCTGATGAAATCATTCTATTGGAAAACGAATTGGAGGATACAGGTATTGCTCCGAGTGTAGAGCTGTATCTAAGACCTAGTGTTGAGATGCCTAGTAGCGATCAACTTCGCTTGGCATCTGACTTATTTCCTTGGATGATTCAAAGCCTTCGTTATCAAAATGGTTTTCTAGCAGCACTTCTCTCAACATTTGTTTTAAACTTAACGGATGCCTCGATCGCTCTAGCTGTGCCAAATGAAATGATCAACTATTTTTCGCAAGAGACTTTAGATGAGTTTTCAAGTTTCATGTATTTTAGGGCAGGCATTAAAGCTGGCTTTGTTGTCCGTCCAACCAGCTTAGATACCAAGGCATTGGCGGAAAAACAGACCGCTTTGCGTAATGCTGGTATTTCTAAAGTAAGAATGCGTGTACGAGAACAAGTACCTGCAATGGAAGACAAGCGCATCATCGGAGACAATGGTGAACCGATTTTAGAATCAGAATTAAAACAAAAGGATGAAAAACCATTCGTTGCTGAAGCACCGCAAAAGCGTCAGTACCGTCAAGTCGTCAATGGCAGACTTTGGGGACGATTAAATCCAGACTTATCCGTCACAAAAATTAAGACTTACAGTGCGGAGTCATCTTACGTGCAAATGGAAGGATTTGTACATAATCTAGAATCACGTGAGATCAGTAGTGGCACAAGAATGCTATATAAATTCTCAGTTTATGATGAAGACGGTGCCATTAATTGTGTCTTATTCGGTAAGCTAGAAGACAAATTAGATCTTGATCGCATACTAGAAGCAAAGAATGGGTACTATCGATTTGAAGCAGAAGTGACCTATGATGCACGCTATGCAAAGGATTTACAAGCAACAGTGCGAGGCATCAAAGAAGCAAGTCCACCTGAGGGTAGGGAAGATAATTGGCCTGAAAAACGAGTGGAGCTTCATTGTCACAGTAAGATGAGTAGTAAAGATGCTGTTAGTGATGCGAAACGGATTGTTGAACTGGCCGCTCATTTTGGCCACCCTGCAGTTGCTCTAACAGACCATGGCGTTGTGCAAAGCTTCCCTGAGGCCTGTGACACAAGAGATGGCTTGAAGAAAAAGGGTCAAGACATCAAATTAATCTATGGCGTAGAAGGTTATTTGATCGAAGATGGCAAGGCTTGTGTGTACAGTGCTGAAAAGCCAGAGCTCGGATCTAGTTTTGTAGCATTAGACTTAGAAACAACAGGGCTTGATTCAGCGACAGAGCGTATCATTGAAATTGGTGCCATTCGTTTTCAGAAAGATGATGATGGTTCATTTATAGAGACAGATGAATTCCATACGCTCATCAATCCAGGAGTTAGCCTATCTGAGACCATCGTTAAGTTGACCGGTATTACAGACATGGATCTCCAAGCAGGTAGTGATCCATTAGAAGCCTTAAGTAGTTTTCACAGCTGGCTCGGCGATGATCCAATAGTTGGGCACAACGTCTTATTCGATTTAGGCTTCTTGCGCCATGAAGCTTATCGTTTGACTAGGCACGATGAAGCGAGGATGAAATTTAATCCAACAGCCATTGATACCTTAGAATTATCGCGTTTTGCTTTAAAGCATTTAAAACGTCATAAATTAGATATGGTAGCGATGGAGCTCGGCATTGATATGGGCTCGCACCACCGAGCCTTAGACGATGCAAAAACTGCAGGTCAGATTTTCTTGCGTTTATTCCAAGATACAGGAGCCGAGGACTTAGAGGCATTGAATGCCATGCTTGGACAATTGTCCCACGAAGAAGTGACCAGTACGAAAAGAAGACCTAATCACATTATCTTCTTAGTCAAAGATGATTTAGGCCTGTATAACCTATATCGCTTGGTCTCTGAATCACATACCAAGTACTTTAGGAGAAGGCCTCGTATTCCAAGATCTCTCTTGGATTATTTCCGCCATGGTTTAATCATTGGTGCTGCCTGTGAAGCAGGACAGATCTTTGAACATGTCCATGAAACATATTTAAAAGCGGAACGTGATTTTGAAAGGGCAGCTCACTTGCTGAACTCATATGAGTCAAAGACCTTGGCCCGTTATTACGATTACCTTGAGATTCAACCGATTGGCAATAACCGCTTCATGCTCAGAAAAGAGACTAGCGGTGTTACGTCAGAAGAAGATTTAATGAATCTAAACCGCTTGATTATCCATTTGGGTCGTGTCAGCAAAAAGCCAATTGCTGCAACTTGTGATGCTCACTTCTTAAACGAAAGAGATGGCATCTATAGACAAGTCATGCAAGCAGGTATCGGTTTTGAAGATACGGAAGAGCCAGCGAACCTCTATTTTAGAAATACAGAAGAGATGCTCGAAGAGTTTAGTTATTTAAGCCCAGAAGAAGCCAAAGAGTTTGTAATTGATACACCTAAAATGATTGCAGATATGGTCCAAGATGACCTAAGGCCATTTCCGAGTGGCACATTCCCACCTGTCATTGAAGAAG
>CAYXVJ010000243.1:0-2973 GCA_964468675.1 uncultured Oscillospiraceae bacterium | reverse complement strand
AAAAGATAAGGCCACTGATCAAAGTGAAAATAGCCATCAAGACCCAGCCAATGGGCGATCTGAAATAACCTAGGAAATCACGTTTCCAAATTGCTTTTATCTCTTTCATCCCTGTGCCTCCTCAACTGCAACTGTGCGCCTATCAAAAGCAGAACCTGTCACCTCTAAGAAGACATCTTCTAATGTTGGTTCCATGCTCTTCATTTGTAAAATAGGCCAGCTGTTTTGTGCCATGATGTAGAACACTTGGCGCCTTGTATCTTTACCCAATTCATTTTCATACTGGATCAAGCTGAGTCCATCGGCTTCACGAATCACAAGTGTATCGGTTAAGCCTGGTATCTGTCTTAAGCGTCTTACGACTTCACGAGACGGTCCCTCAACTAAAACTTCCATACGGTTTACTTGTCCACGCTTGGATAAGTTACCAATATTGTCTACGGCCACAATCTTACCGCGGTTGATAATGACCACGCGATCACACACGGCTTGCACTTCAGGCAAAATATGTGAACTTAAAATAATGGTATGTGACTTACCAAGCTCTTTAATGGTTGAACGAATATCAATGATTTGCTTCGGGTCTAAACCTACAGTTGGCTCATCAAGCACCAGTACTGGTGGGTTACCAACCATCGCCTGAGCAATGCCTACACGTTGACGGTATCCTTTTGAAAGGTTACCGATTAAACGATGTGACACATCAGTAATACGAACCATTCTCAAGATACGAGCCAAATGATTCGTACGCTCTTCTTTTTTGACACCTTTTAATTCACAGATAAAGTTCAGATACTCAGATACAGTCATATCTAGATATAACGGTGGTGCCTCTGGTAAATAACCGATAGAACGCTTTGCTTCTGACGGTTCCTCTAAAATATCATGACCATTCACTTTAACTGTGCCTGACGTAGCGGATAAATAGCCAGTTAAAATATTCATGGTTGTGGATTTTCCTGCACCGTTAGGTCCTAAAAATCCGAGGATCTCACCCTCTGCGACCGAGAAACTGATGCCATCCACGGCAGCGATATCTCCATACCGCTTGGTCAGATTGGAAATCTCAATCATGTCTTCCTCCTACAAAACTAAACAGCAGGCTATTTTAGCTGCCGTCTGTCGTCAATCCATTTTCAGCTTTAGCGCATTGTTGCGAAATCAAGAAGCTGTAAATCACACAGATTATACCCTATGTACAATTAAGGGTAAATATTGAGCTTAGTGATTTAACAATTTGTTTCCTAACTATAGCTAAAGAATTTAAAATTCGACGTTTTCTACTCTAGTGATATAGTATACAACGAAACAATGCTCGTTGTTCTTCATCTTGTCCTTCGATAGCAAATCTATCATGCAAACGTTTTGTTTCATCTTCAGTGTCAAGGTTTAATGCCCTACCAAGAATGTTTAATTTATCACCATACTTCACTTCGGATAAGAAATTGACATCCACACCACAAATGCTTGCAGGCCCATCAATACCAAAGTGATGGTAGTACCGGTCGACTGCCCAGGCGATATATTTTGTGTTATTTACATGGCGGTTACGGTCCATATCACTGAAATCTGCAAACTTTGTAAAGCTAGTGCCATCTGGAAATTCTAGATCACCTGTCTTAAAACGAGGTGCATTAAAACCCAAAGCATTGTCTTTTGGATAGACATAGTCTTCAATTAGGTCCTCAATTTGACTAGGTCTTACCGGTCGATGGGTATCTTTATCTGTTAAAAACCAGCTTGATGTTCCAGCAGCAATCTCTTTTCCTGAAATGGTCTCAACACGGTAATCGCGAACAAAAAACAATCTTGCAATTTCACGACACCATGTTCTAATCTTAAGCCGGTCGCCCCACACAGGATATTCTTTGATACGTAAGGACATACCAGATAAAAGATACACTAGGTTTCTTTTATCTAGGACATCTGTTCCTGTACCTAATAGTGTTGCATGTTCAGAGGCAACTTCTTGTAGCATAGAAAATAAATCTTCTAAATGTAAGCGATCCCAAAGGTCAGTCTCAGTACTGCGAATTTCAAACGTACGGCTATACAGTGTTTGCTTTTGCATTTTAAATGCCTACTACAGGGTTATAACGAACACGGTGTCTTGCATGTCTGTGTATGCTTTTGATGACCTTTTCATCTGCAGATAAGATGGCCATAACTCTAGCACCTTGGTATTGCGAGACAATAAACCAGTTCTTCGGGTCTTCTGGGTTTGCAGCAAGCTTTTTCACATTTAAGTTTTGCTGTTTTTCATATGTCTTATAGTCATCAGATGCACAAGCTGCCATGATTTCAATGTCTTTAGCCTTGACCGAGTAAGCACGCTTACGGCGTCTTCTTGCGGTAATGACATCAATGTCTAGATCGCCGTTGGTTACAACATATTCAAACTCTTTGTTTAAGCTACTAACCAACCACCAAGCACCAAATGCTCCACCAATAAATATTAAAGGAATGAAAGTTATGATGATCTGGAAAAAACCCGCCAAGATAAAGCTAGCAAACAACAAAATGAAGTACAGTACGAATATACCAGCAATCTTTGCATAATCTTGGCCCATCATCTTCTTACGTACAATCGTTTCAATAAATGTATCTGACCCAGGATCAGCTTCGTATTGCCTAAATGCGCGACTCAACGCAGACTCAGCTTCCTCATCTGTGACGGTTGGTGCCGGTACTTGAGATGTTCTAGTCTCTTCTTTTAAGTCTTCTTGGCCATCTAAACTCGGCCTTTTATCATTGTCCATGTTTTCCTCCTGGAATTTACTGCTTCTCTTATATTAACGGATTAGCGGAAAATAAAAAAGGCTTACCAAACGAAATGCCTGGTAAGCCCATACTTTTTTCTAAAAATGACGTGTTACATTCAAGATCTATAGATCCTAGTACATGTCTGGTGCAGCTGGTGCAGCAACAGGCTCTGGGATATCAGCGACAATGGCCTCTGTTGTCAAGAGCATG
>CAYXVJ010000242.1:0-2982 GCA_964468675.1 uncultured Oscillospiraceae bacterium | reverse complement strand
GGATTCGTTTGCATCGGCATTAAATATCAATCGCTTGAGATATCACTATGACTTTATTTACGATGCGGATGAGAAAAAGTATCGTGGTCTAGATATCTTGCAAATTGGTGATTTGATTTGCTCTGATGGTTACACTGTCGATGAGCATCGTCAATGGTGCCATGAGATTAGTTTAATTCTTTCTGGTGAAGCCGATTTTGTTGTGGATCAGACCGTCTACAAAGTGAAAGAAGGCGATTTGATACTTTGTCCTCATGGATCCATGCATTCGATTAAAGCGACGAGTGAGAGCATGCGTTATTTGTATCTTGGTTTTAGTATTGACCTGAACCATTTGGATCTAGCACAAGAGGAACTCTCTTTCTTACAAAAGGCGAATAGCTATTTTTTAGATCCGCCCAATATACTGGTCCACGATCTTGAGTACGTGATTCAGCCGTTTACTTTACTTGTCAATGAGTTCTCAAACCTAGATGAATTTAGTCAGGTGTCTATCAGATCTCAACTGATGAGTCTTATTACAATGGTGATGCGAGCAGGTCAAGATGTTACAGTGACTAGATCTACTGCCAATGAAGAGGCCGTATATTCAGGTTTGATCTGTAAGGTCGTACGCCTCTTAGAAGCCAATGACTATAAAATTTCACAAGTCAGCCAAGTTGCAGACATGCTTGGCTACAGCAAGTACTATCTATCTCATTTGTTTAAGGATAAGACAGGCATGACCATGCAGCGCTTTATTAGTGAGATGCGTGTCAAAAAGAGTATGGAACTGTTTAGTATTGGGCATACAAGCATCACTGAAGTGGCAGAATATTTGAATTTTAATAATGTTCAGACTTTTAGTAGATCCTTCAAGAATATTAATGGGATGACACCCAGTCAATATATAAAAGCATTACATGAACGGAGGACAAAAGATGTTTAAAGTAGGATTCATTGACTACTATCTAGACGAGTGGCACGCAGAGAACTATCCCAAGTGGATAGAGGACATCAGCGATGGCGCATTCAAAGTGACTTGTGCCTATGGTGATGTGGAGGGTACAAGGTTTGGTAGACGCACGAACCAAGCATTTTGTGATGCACATGGTATTGAGCTCTTACCTACAATTGAAGCGGTTATCGAAGCGTCTGATTGCTTAATCGTCTTATCGCCGGATAACCCAGAAGAGCATCCGAGGTTAAGTGAGCTTGCTCTAAAGTCAGGTAAACCAGTCTATGTAGATAAGACCTTTGCAAACAGTAAAGCTTTAGCGAAAGAGATGTTTGACTTAGCCAAGTCTTCTAATACGCCTATGTACAGCACATCGGCACTTCGTTATGCCAAGGCTTACGAGGGCTTAGGTGGCAAAGCAAATACTGTAATGAGTAGAGGTGGAGGCGCTCCATACAACTATCTTGTCCATCAGCTAGAGCCTCTCGTGATGCTTCTAGGGACAGATATACAGCGTGGGCTTGCATACGGTACAAAGACACATGCATCGTTTCTATTAGAGTTCCAGTCAGGGAAGACTGCATCGATTAGTCAACACGAAAGTTTCCCCTTCGAGATGCAGGTGAAGACAGACGATGGTGATTTATTTTTAGAGGCAAATGACGATTTCTTCTCGGGCATGATCAAGGAGATGCTGAAATTCTTTGAGGCCGCTTTAGAAGATCCACAAGTAGAGCCTCCTGTATCAAGGGTTGAAACAGAAGCCATTATGGAAGCACGTGAGATTTTATTAGAAGCATTGGATAGACCAGGTGAATGGGTCAATAGGAAAGAGGGTTAAGATGAAGATAGCGGTTATTGGTTGCGGTACAATCGCAAATAGTGCGCATATACCTGCGTATATGGCAAATGAGAAGGCAGAAATAAAGTATTTTTGCGACATCATTGAAGAGCGTGCAGTTGCAGCTGTTGAAAAGTATGGCTGTGGTACTGCAGTGACAGACTATAAGACTGTATTAGAAGATCCTGAAGTCATTGCAGTCTCTGTATGTACACCAAACCATATGCATGCCAAGATCAGTATTGACGCCATGCGTGCTGGTAAGCATGTCTTGTGCGAGAAGCCAGCAGCACGTGTATACGATAAAGCATTAGAGATGCAAAAGGTCCAGCATGAAACCGGTAGGATCTTAAACATTGGTGTAGTCAACCGTTTCAACAAGGCAGTCAATATGATCAAGTCATATGTTGATGCAGGTGACTTAGGTGAGATCTATCACGTCTATGTTAGCTTCCGTGCCCATCGTTCTATCCCAGGCTTGGGTGGAGACTTCACAACCAAGGCTGTTGCTGGTGGCGGTGCACTGATTGATTGGGGTGTTCACTTCCTGGATATTGTTATGTTCTGTTGTGGAGACCCAAATCCATTAACAGTGAGCGGTGAAGCATTCTCTAAATTAGGCTCTCCTATTGAAGACTATGTCTATACCGATATGTGGGCAGGTCCACCTAAAAAAGATGGTACATACGATGTAGATGACTCTGTTACTGCATTGATTCGTACTGAAGGCCCAGTCATTACATTAAATGGTGCATGGGCTCAAAACATTGGTGAAGGTGAGATGTTTATTGACTTCATCGGTACTAAAGCTGGTATTCGTCTGAACTATGGTGCAGACTTTACGGTCTATAAAGCAGAGCACGGTGCACTAGTCAGTTATACTCCTGTATTTAAGCCTAACGATCACTTCCAATCTGAGATTGATGCATTCATTGATTGCATCGAGTCAAATGAGAAGTTACCATCTCATATTGACACAGCGATTTTAACATCACGTATCATGCAAGCAATCTATGACTCATCTGATAAGAAGCGTGAGATTGTATTAGAAGATTAATGACTTAGATGAAATCTAAATGAAGTTAGAAGAAGGTTCCTTGATAGGGGCCTTTTTCACTTATATGGGAAGTTTTATGAATATATCGGATATAGAAGAGGCTCTAATACACCCCCTACATGCCTTGAAGAGACAGTAGACTTTGAA
>CAYXVJ010000241.1:424-3010 GCA_964468675.1 uncultured Oscillospiraceae bacterium | reverse complement strand
AGGCTGCCAAGCTACTACAGTCACCAAGTCAGTACAATGCTAGTACAGATGGGGGTGCACGCCAGTACATCAAAAACTTTCAAGTGGATAAAAAGACGGGTGAAGTGCTTGATGTACAAGTCAACTTGTCTCTAGACGAAGAGAAGATCCGAGAAGAAGAGCAATATGACGGCTATTACAGCATCGTCAGCAGTGAATATAAGCGCAGCGATAGCGAGATAATGGAGCTGTACAGAGGACTGTGGAAGATTGAAGAGACGTTTAAAATCACGAAGAGCGAACTGGAAACCAGACCCATTCACGTCTGGACGAAGGAACACATCAATGCCCACTTCTTAACCTGTTTTGTGTCTTTACTCTTGCTGCGTTTAGTGGAGAAAGAAACCAAACAGCAATACCCGCTGTGCCAATTGATTGAAACGATGAAACGGATGAATGGCATCCTGATGAGTGGCGGTGACTATGTCTTTGGCCACTACACGGAAGTGTCTGAAGCATTGGGTCAAGCCTTTGATATCGATTATTCTTTAAAATATCGTCATCAAAGTGAAATCAAACAATTGCGCAAACCGCGCTAGCGGCACAGGTTTTATATCACAACACAATCCCCTCTAATGTACTCCTGTCAGTCACTAGAGGGGATTGATATGTCTTTTTACTGTCAAATTTAAGTACTACAGAAACAAAAGATAATCTAAAATCGATCATATCATAAAGGACTGGAATAAAGGTAGAAATAATTCATTATGGATCGATATTTTGAAACAAGGTTTAATAAAGATATGAGCGTCTCATATTGCTAGGATCACACGCTACACAATCACAACAGTATGGCTCATCTATATACCACTAGACTCTCAGCAAGATGGATGCCATAAGCTTGCAATGAACTGGATACACTGCTTGATTGCTCTTTGCGAGTCGCGCTTAGCTTCAGATACTAAAAAGTACTAGAAGCGAGCATTCTATGTTGATCACTTCTAGTACTTTCAGTTTTAACGTTTCTCAATAGATTGGCTTCATACTGAAACCATACGACTTACATGAGATCAATCTTGAATACGATTGGCTGATCACTTCTCATGCTCGTTTGGATATGCAGTCCATTTTCATCACGACTCCACTCTACTTCATCCTCAGAACCTAAGACATCAACACGTTTAATGATGCCATGGAAGTGAGCTTGTTTCGATGCATCTTGCTCACCTAAGGCTTCAATCGTGTACGCACCTGTATCACTTGCTTTCAAGGCTGTTGCATACAAAAAGCCGTCAGCCGTCGTGAAACGAATGTCTTGTGAGGTAAAATTCTTTTTAATGCCATCAGTAAACTGGCCTTCAACAATCTGTGTTGGACCTTCTCCGTATTGTCTCCAAACAGTCGTGTCGTATATCGCTTCTCCGTTGACCTTCAGCCATTCACCAATACTCAATAACACAGCTTGTTCTTCATCAGAGATGGTTCCGTCTGCTTTAGGGCCTACGTTTAATAAGAGACAGCCATTTTTACTCACGATGTCTACCAAGTCACAGATAATGTCTTCAGCTGGACGATAGCTATTGTTGTGGGTATAGCACCAAGAGTTTAGAGCAATCGCTGTATCAGTCTGCCAGAAGTAGGGCTTCATATCCGCGAATTGACCACGCTCTACATCAGGCACAGCTGTACCAAATACGAATGCATCGTGTTTATAGTTGATCACGGCTTCACTACCCCGTTCAGCTGCTCGATTGTAGTAATAAGCGGCGAACTTTTTC
The DNA here is from genome assembly GCA_964468675.1 of uncultured Oscillospiraceae bacterium. GTDB lineage: Bacteria > Bacillota > Clostridia > Saccharofermentanales > Fastidiosipilaceae > CAYXVJ01. The sequence goes on along the minus strand of CAYXVJ010000241.1, from coordinate 1,253 downwards.
AAGTGATCTTTAACTGAACTATGTTGTATCCACCAGTCGAAATATACGACCTTCGGCTGATAACGATCAACAATCTCACAACAGCGGATAAGCCAATCATCTAGATATTCTGTTGTGGGTTTTGGTTCACTAAAGAGATCTTGATGTGGTGGTTCTGGCATGGCTGGCCAATAGAAGTCACCTCGTACTAAGGGCTCTTTGATATCACTGTTGAATGTCTTTCCATGGCCCATAAAGAACCAATGTTCAATACGGTGAGACGAAGCTCCAACCTCAAGTCCACGTTCCTCACAGCTTTTTGATAGCTCACCTAAGACATCTCGCTTGGGACCCATTTCATATGCATTCCATTTAGAGATATCACTCCTGTACATCTGAAAACCATCATGGTGCTCTGCAACAGGCACTACATATTTCGCACCAGCGCGAGCAAATAAATCCGCCCATGCATCTGGATCGAATGAGTCAGCGGTAAACATTGGTATAAAATCTTTATAACCAAAGTCTTCGTGTTTACCGTATGTTTCGATGTGATGCTTGTACTCTACTGTGTCTTTGATATACATACTTCGGGAATACCATTCACTGGAGAATGCGGGCACACTATAAGGCCCCCAATGAATGAAAATACCGAACTTAGCTTTACGGTACCAACTGGGTACCTGATACTGTGACAAAGATGCCCATGTGTCTTTAAATGGTCCTTTTTCAATGACCTGTTCGATCTCATCTAGATACGGTTTCATATCAAACATGATGTCTACACCTTTCTGAATCTAAAGCGTTTCACTAAAGATATGCTCAAGTCTTATACAATCACTGCTAATAT
>CAYXVJ010000241.1:0-414 GCA_964468675.1 uncultured Oscillospiraceae bacterium | reverse complement strand
TTAGCCAAGCGAATAAACCATTTGCTGTATTAATTCAAGTATTGGTGGTGGTCATCCTTTATCTTCGTTGACCCATTGAAATGAGTGTATCTATGACTAGAATAGGCTCTAATGCCCTAACCCCAACAAATCCTAAACTAGTATTACTGGCGAATATGGATAGCCACTCCACGATTTATAAAGTGATTCGTATTTTGGGTAAATTGATCAATACCAAGTTTATTCTTAGAATCCGTCTTCTCCATATGATTTTCATAAATCTTTTGAGTATCTTTAACCAACACTGCACAGACATCAACTTGCAACTAACATGCACGAGTATAACGAATTAGATCATTCTTTAACGACACCCCAAAAGAGTGCCTTTCAAGATATAATTCAAGGGGCTTCCTTAAGGAAGCCCCTTGAAAAATC
>CAYXVJ010000240.1:0-3029 GCA_964468675.1 uncultured Oscillospiraceae bacterium | reverse complement strand
GATTGCTAAGCCCACTTGCGTAAGCACACTTACGGCTGTGTCTAAAACACCACCAGGCTTTCTGGCAGCAAGCAGTGCTAATGGTATGCCAAAGACAAGTGCAATCAGGAGTGCTTCAAAGGACAAGAGTATCGTTAAAGGAATTCTAGACGTCAACAGTTCTGCAACAGGCCTTGAAAAGCGCATGGACTGACCCAGATCCCCACGAAACAAGCCGCTCATGTACGAAGTAATTTGCGAGATCCAAGGACGGTTTAAACCAAGTAATTCTCGAAGAGCTTCTACTTCCTCTTCTCTAGCATTGGTGCCGAGCATGATTCTTGCAGGGTCACCTGGGACCACATAAAAAACAATATTACTAATTAAGAGAATAAAAAACAAAGTCAGGCAAACAGCCAATACACGCCATAAAATAAAGATTGCAAGTTGCTTGCCTGACTTTGATCGTTCCACTATATCTACTCCTCATTTACAAATCGAATCGGTGCCATGTCCTGTACGTACTGAGGATATATTGTATACCCTTCTAGTGTTTTTTTCACGGCTGTTAGTAAAGCTGGGTCTTGTAAGAAGACCGAGGCAGCCTCGTCATATAGGATTTGTTGGAGTTCGTGGTAGGCTGCTATGCGCGCGTCTCGGTCAACGAGTGTCGCTAAACTAGCCCAGACATCGTCAAAAGCACTCGAATCAAAATTAATAAAGTTACTTTGATCCTCCGACTGATAACGACCTAAAACGTCTGATGGTGAGTACACAAAGGTTAAGGCGATGATGGTGGTCTGGTAGTCACGGCCGGTGTAGACACGCTCTAACCAAGTACCCCAATCAACAGGTTCTAGTGTTGCTGTAATACCAACATCGGCCAATTGCTGGACAATGACTTCACCTGTTTGTACGTGTACCACGTAATTGGAAGGTACCGTAATCTCTAAATCAAAACCATCTGGATAGCCCGCTTCCACTAAGAGTTCTTTAGCTCGTTCAATATTAGCGGTATTTTGTGGTGCACCTTCTTCATTCGTTAAATCGTCATTAAAGAATTCACCCATGGCTGGTGACATACCAGAATGGATGGGTTCACCATAGCCGAACATAACAAAGTCAATTAAAGCTTCCTTATCTATGGCAAGATTTAATGCCTGGCGAACCAGTGGATCGTTTAAAGGCTCCACTGCGTTATTCAATGCCCACAGCTGCACCATGTTACTTTCTGCAACGTAGAGGTTAAAATCTTCTTCTAATTGCTCACCCTTATCAGCAGTAAGGTAGGGGAATATATCGATTCGTCCTGCCTCCAAATCAATGAATGCAGCATCTGCAGATGGCAAAATTCTAAACTCAACGCTTTCTAAATGCGGCACACCCTCTTGCCAGTAATCTTCGAAATACTCCAAACTGATACGTTGTTGCGGTACGTATTCAACAAACTGGAAGGGACCTGTTCCAACAGGTGTTTCTAACTGAGCATCATAGTCACTTGGGATGATGGCCATGGTGAAGAATCCTAGTAGATCTAAGTCTCTTTGCATCAAGCGAACCGTGACCACTTGGTCTTCTGCTGTAACATCTTCAATGATGGAGAATTGTGGTACATAAGCTGTCCCGTCAATTAGGCCTGCACCTCTTTTAATCGAGTACAATACATCATCTGTCGTCATCAAAGAACCGTTATGAAAGTGAATGCCTTCACGGATGGTGAAAGTAAAACTCATTCCATCTTCAGCTACGCTGTACTCGCTTGCAAGTAGTGGTGTATAGCTGCCATCACTCTCAAGCTTTAATAAACCTTCAAAGATGTTATACAAAATCTCTTTTGTTCCAGCAGCCTCTGCTAAGTACGGATCCAAGAAATCTGGTTCTTGCGTAACACCTACAATGACGTTTCCAAATACATCCGATCCAGGTTCACTAGAATCTGTTGAACCTTCTACTTCAGTTGCGTCTGTGCCTATTTCACTACTTGAATCTGTTGGTTCTTGTATAGGGCTACAAGCGGCAATTAAAATGCTTAAAAGCAGCATGGCTAGTATGCTGCTTAGTGTTTTTATACTCAAAATCTTTTCCTTTTTCATCGTTAGTCCCTCATATTTCAGTCAATGCTAACTAATACTAACAAAATAGCACGATAGATGGCTAGAGCTTGTAACACGAGGACTTTTACGCACTCTTTTAGGTATAAAAAAGCGAGGATCTAGCTTAGTAAATCATAAACCAGATCCTCGTCTTATTTTAGATCAAACCAATCTTAATGGAATGACTTATTTGCCGTCTTTTTCCTTAACAAATTTCAGGAGATCAACGATTGAGTTGGAGTAACCCCACTCGTTGTCATACCAGGAAACGACCTTGAAGAAGCGCTTCTCACCTGGTAGGTTGTTCTGCTTTGTTGCTAATGAGTCATAGACCGATGTGTGATGGTCATGGACGATGTCTTGTGAAACGATCTCTTCGTTTGCATAGTTCAAACGACCCTTGAGGTATGTTTCACTTGCCTTCTTGAAGAGCTCATCGATTTCCTCGATAGAGGTATCGCGCTCTGAACGGAAGGTTAAGTCAACAACTGAACCGGTTGCTACTGGTACGCGGAAAGACATACCTGTGAGCTTACCCTTGGTTTCTGGTAATACTTCACCAACTGCCTTTGCGGCACCTGTTGAGGAAGGAATGATGTTGATAGCAGCTGCACGGCCACCTCTCCAGTCCTTCTTAGATGGACCGTCAACGGTCTTTTGTGTTGCAGTATAAGCATGGATTGTGGTCATGAGACCGGTCTCAATGCCGATACCTTCTTTAAGAAGCACGTGAACAACAGGAGCTAAGCAGTTTGTTGTACATGATGCGTTTGAGATAACGTGGTCATTTGCAGAATCGTACTCATCTTCGTTAACGCCCATGACGAATGTCTTGACGCCACCTTTACCAGGAGCTGAGATCAATACCTTCTTGGCACCAGCCTTGATGTGGCCTTCTGCCAATTCTTTATCTGTAAACAGGCCTGTCGACTCGATAACATACTCAACACCTAATTC
>CAYXVJ010000239.1:0-3062 GCA_964468675.1 uncultured Oscillospiraceae bacterium | reverse complement strand
CGATTTTAGCCTTTTCAGCCGCCTCCTTGAGCCTTTGCATAGCCATCTTATCCTTACGAAGGTCTAAGCCATCACTCTTTTGGAATTCTTGAACCATCCAATCGACGACCTTGGTATCAAAGTCATCACCACCTAAACGGTTGTTACCATTGGTAGCTAGAACTTCAAAGACACCATCACCGATCTCGAGGATCGAGACGTCAAAGGTACCACCACCTAAGTCGAAGACAACAATGTTTTGGTCTTCTTCCTTATCAAGGCCATAGGCTAAAGAAGCTGCTGTAGGCTCGTTGATGATGCGAAGGACCTCTAGTCCTGCAATTAAGCCTGCATCCTTTGTGGCTTGACGTTGTGCGTCAGAGAAGTATGCTGGGACAGTAATGACTGCTTGGCTAACCGTTTCGCCCAAGTATGCTTCAGCATCAGCCTTTAGTTTTTGCAAAATCATTGCTGAAATCTCTTGTGGTGAATAGCTTCTGTCATCAATGGTTTCTTTATGTGTTGAACCCATCTCACGTTTTATGGATGCGATGGTTCTATCTGGGTTTGTGATCGCCTGACGCTTGGCAATTTGACCGACCAAACGCTCGTTGTCTTTGGTGAAAGCAACGACTGAAGACGTGGTGCGATTACCTTCTGAGTTCGTAATAACGACAGGCTCTCCACCCTCCATAACGGCAACACATGAGTTTGTTGTACCTAAATCAATTCCGATAACTTTTGACATATAATTCCTCCTGGATCACTTACATTTATGTTGTACACGATTTATTTCAAAACTTTTAATTTGCTACTTTTACGATGGCGTGGCGGATGACACGACCATTTCTTTCATATCCTTTTTCAAATACTTCTACGATTTCACTACTACCAAAAGAGTCGTCATCAATATGCAGGACAGCTGAATGTAAATTGGGGTTGAATGTTTCACCCAATGGATCGATCTTAACGACTTTCAACTGCTCTAAGGTCTTATCTACCTGTCTTAATACAAGTGTTAATCCTTCTGCAAACTGTTTTACTTCTTGATTCTCACTGTCTTGGCTAATCGTCATGGCTCGCTCTAAATTATCTATAACAGTCAACCATTGTCCGACAACATCTGTTACCGATTGTTCATACAGCTGCTCTTTTTCTTGGCGTGTACGCTTCCTAAAGTTATCGTACTCAGCCATGAGACGGATGTATTTATCTGTAATTTGGGCAAGTGCTTCATCTTTAGGATCAGTATCGGAGCTTGTTTCCTCTTCCACCTCTTCTTCTACATCAAGATCTAAGTCAATGCTTTCATCTAGGTTTTGTACTGCCTCTTGATCCTTTAGATCCTCGTGATTCATCTCGCCATTGTCAGGTCGTTTCTTGTTCTTCAAATTTCTTAGCCTCCAACTTCATTTACATTTAATACTCGTTGATCTCTTGTATGGTCTTCCTTACAAAGGAAATGTGAGAGATCACTCGACTGTACTCCATGCGCCTTGGCCCTATAACTCCAATGGAACCTGCCAATTCACCTGGAAAACGGCATGTAGCCGCAATAAAACTACAATCTCTAAATTCATCTTGTTGCAACTCTTGCCCGATGCGTATCATAAACTCTTTTGGCTGTGCAGCTAAAAGTTCACTTGATTCCATATCATCTATGCGATTTGCTTGATCTTCTAGCATCCCTACTATCAGTCCATCGTCACGCAGTGCGTTAATGACTGCCCCTGCTCGATCGACACTTCTGAACTCAGGATGGGTAAAGAGACTTGGCATTCCATCAACATATGTTTCTAAATGATCCGCCTGCTTGATCGCACTGTATGCTTCATAGGCAACTTGATTCAAGAGGCTGTCAGGTAAATTCATATCCTGCATACTCGTTTGAACCGTTACCAATGTTATATCCTTTAGCTTGATACCGTCAAGGTGTGCTTCAATAGATAAGGCAAGTTCACTCAATTGTTTGGGATTCAGCATATCTGGTAGACGAACAATTTTATCTTTTACTAGACCTGCTGAAAGCACAATAACAATTAAAACTTTACCTGGTTCAATCATGAGCATTTTTAATTGTTGTAAACTGCTACTTGTAAGCCTTGGCGATACAGCCAAAGACACATAACCTGTTTCTTCAGATAAAATAGAAGATGCGGTTCTCAACAGTTGCTTTAGCTCGTCTACATGAACAGATAAAGAATTGACGATCTCTACTCGGCTTTCTTCAGCAATGACATTCCTCGGCATTAAGTGCTCAACATACTCTCTATACCCTTGATCCGATGGAATTCGGCCGGCAGAAGTATGTGGTTTTTCTAAGTAGCCTAAACTCTCTAACTCAGCCATCGTATTACGAACGGTAGCAGAGCTAACAGGTAGACTGTATTTATCGACTAGTGTTTTAGAAGCGACTGGCTCAGCTGTCTCAATATAATCCTCGACTATCGCTTTTAGCACATCTCTTTTACGTTGATCCAATCCCACCAGCAGACTCCTTTCTAGCCCAATTCAGAAATTTAGCACTCAAAGTACCCGAGTGCTAAAACATATTCTAAAGCTTTAATCAAAGAAAGTCAATCGATAAGAAAGTCAGCTATTTAAACACTCTGTGAACGATTGTAAACAGTTCTTTTACTTAGACAAATTCCATGAAAACAAAATTCGCCAGATCAAGTCCACGCCTAGTTAAGGCATAAACTTCAGTAGGACTATCTACACGCAAAATTAGACCTTGTTCTTGCAAGCGGTCTATACTTTCTCGAATCAATGGTGGCAAGCTTCTTCCGAAGCGTTCTTCAAACAATTGTATATCGACACCATCTAGCATACGAAAACCGAGTAAGAAATATTCCTTCATCGCTTCTTCTTCATCGATTACAATCTTTTCAACGGCTGCAGCAAATGGCCCGGGAAGCTTATCTTCATCTTGATACAAACTGATGTATGCTTCTAAATCATCTGTGTTCATGTAGCGAATGCCACCTAAGTAAGCGGCAGCACCTAAACCTGCTGCTGCATACGGTAGACCTTGCCAGTAGACCAGATTGTGACGCCCTTCAAAACCAGGTATGGCCGCATTA
>CAYXVJ010000238.1:0-3079 GCA_964468675.1 uncultured Oscillospiraceae bacterium | reverse complement strand
TTGCTTGCCAGCTGTAGTTTCTTAAGCCTTGCTCACCGTCACGGATGGCTTTTAAATTGCGACCCTTCCAGGTATTTGCACCTAGATGGTGGTGGTAGCCGCCTGTGGCCATAAAGATTGCTTGCTCACCAAAACGATATTTAAAGCCTAAGCCTAGAATGTCTCTGTAGAAGTTCCAGCTCTCCTCTAAGCTTGCTACGTGGATGTGCATGTGTCCTAGGTCAGAGCCTTCTGGCATCCCATCGAAGGGAGCAGTTTCTAATTCTATTAGGCTTTCAACGTCTAGTCTTTCAACGATACCGCCGATGCGGCCATCGTCCAAGTGGTCCCACTCATCTTCTGGCTTATCCCAATAGATCTCGATGCCGTTTCCTTCTGGATCGTCTAGGTACAAGGCGTTGCTGTAACCGTGGTCGGATGCGCCAGTTAAGTAAACGTGTTCTTGGACCATGTGCTTTAGTATTTGCGATAGGTTTCTACGTGTAGGCAGGCGGAAGGCCATGTGGTATAGCCCAGTACTCGATCTTGAGGCCTCTACTTCTGCTTGGAATAGCTCTAGGAGAACTAAGCCGCCTTTGGTACCCATGGTGTATAGAGCACCGTCTGTATTTTCACCAAGTACGGTAAGACCAATCTTATCTCTATAGAATTCCATAAGGAGCTTGGGCTCCATGGCGTTTAGTTGCAGTCTTGTGGTTGCAATCTGTGTGGTTGAAATGGTTTCTTGTAGTACAGTCATTTTATATATCTCCTTAAAGCGCTTCGATCTTGGCTTTGTCATCAATGGATAGTTCAAAATCAAATACGTCGATGTTTGCTGCTTGACGTAAGTTATTGTGTGATTTTGGGATAACGATAACGCCACGCTCTAACTGGTAGCGTAAGACGACTTGGGCAGCGGTCTTGTTGTAGTTTTTACCAATTGCTGTTAGAGCAGCTTCAGTCTTGCCACTGATACCCTTCATGGGGCCCCACGCTTCTGGGATGACACCGTTCGCTTTACTATATTCGATTATGTCATTGTTCCAATGTGCAGCATTGGATTGTATTTGGTTCACGGCAGGCTTGATACGGCCATGTTCTAAAATGTAGCCGAGTTGTTCTTCATTGAAGTTTGACACACCAATGCTCTTTAAGACGCCACTATCGACGTAGGTCTCTAAGACGCGCCACATAGACAGCATCTCTTCTAGATTGTCCCAAGGATGGTGGATTAGATATAGATCGATGTAATCCATCTGAAGGTTACTTAAGCTTTCTTCTACACCTTGACGTACCTTGTCATCAGATCCATAGTATTCTACTCTGCCTGGGATCTTGGATGTGACGAAGAATTCTTTGCGGTCTATGCCGCTCTCTTGGATGGCCTTGCCAATGACTGCTTCATTCCTATAGGAGATGGCGGTATCAAAGTGTCTATAGCCTAATGTTATTGCTGAACTAAGTTCTGTTGTATCAAAATTAATTTCACCTGCATAGGAGCCACCTGCTTTACCAAAGGTGTTTGTTCCTGAACCGAGGGCAGGGATCTGTAGTCCATTGTTTAATGTGAATAGCAACATAATGTTCCTCTTTCTCTAACAGTTATCAACTTACTATTTGTAAGTATACAGTAGAGTGTAGAGTGAAACTGTGTCATATGTTTCGTTTTCGAAATAACTTAGTGATTCCATAAACAAGTGGGAAGCCTAATAGACCTAAAACTAAGACAATCGCCGTATATTGCCACAAGGGCCATGAATGGAAGGCGATACGCTTCGTTAGATAGAAGTAGTTGCCACCTGTTAACTGATTGGCCAAGAGGGCAACGAAGACATAGATGACATATGCAGTGATAGCTCGTTTTAGAGATTGTTTGGTAGGACGCCACTTAAAGATCAGTATGGCGAAGATAGGTAATAGTATCGTGATGACGTGGTTTATTAGAAAACTCCAGCCTATTGGATGGGTGATGGGGTGGACTCTGCTTGGATAGAAGAAGGAACCGTAAGCAAAGAAACTGAAGAAGAAGAGTATATCCATCAGCCAAGGCGATCTTTTTATAAGCCACAAGATTCCTAATATGCTACTGATGCGGCTGATGTGTAGAGGCAAGCCTTCTGCTAAGACATAGTCTAAGCCTAATGTTCTGCCTTCCCACAAGTAAGTACCGTATAGGAGAATTTGTTGGAGTATAGATAAGATGAGTGTCGCCTTTAATATGGGCTCTGGTTTTTCTTGGATGCGCCGCATGTTGAATAGCATCAAGACAAAGACAAGTAAGAAGATCCCTAGATAGATGAAGTGTTGGAAGTCAAAGGCCTTGATAAAGTAATCGTCTGGTCTTAGCATACATGCTCCTCATTTAAAAAGTCTAAAGCGAATTGTACGAATAAGGCAGAGCCATATTTGAAATAGTCTTCATCTAATTTGAAGAGATGGTGGTGTGGAGGGTATACGGTGCCTTTCTCTTCGTTATAGTAGCCAATGAAGGCATAGACACCAGGTGCTTCTTTCATATAGTAGGCCATGTCTTCAGAGTTCATGGCACGAGGTAAATTGATATTTTTACCAGTCCCCAATATCTTCTCAGCGCTCATGCTTGCAAGCTTACTTAACGCTTCATCGTTATAGATGCTATAGGAGCCTGTCTCAATCTTGACATCCACCGTGATGCCATAGGCTTCGGCTATCGATTTGGCATGTCGTGTGACTTGTTCGTGGGCAATGGCTCTAACTTCATCTGAGAAGTAGCGCATGGAGATGTCTACTTCCGTTGTTTTGGGAACGATGTTGGCTTGGGTACCGCCATGGAATCGTCCTACGGTTAAAACCAAGGGTTCTAAGGCACTGATGTTCTTAGCAATTATGCTTTGTAAGTCCGCAACAAAAACAGCTGCTGGATGAATCGTATCCTTTGAGAGTTCTGGTGTAGCAGCGTGTCCCGATACACCTTCAAAGCGTAATTTAATGACGTCTGCTCCAGATAAGCGATAGCCTGGGACAATGCTCACTTCGCCTGTCTTTAATGAATTCATGCCGTGCATAGCAAAACAAGCATCTACACCGTCCATGGCACCCTCTGCTACTACTGCTTTGG
>CAYXVJ010000237.1:0-3081 GCA_964468675.1 uncultured Oscillospiraceae bacterium | reverse complement strand
TCTAAAGGCTTAGTGAATGCTAGATGGTTAGATCTAGGTTCAGCACTGTTCTATTCGCAAGATGAAGTGGAACTGCATGCTAAGGACCACGTGCTGTTGATGCTGTATGCGGCTGAAGCAAACGATCAGGCACTGTTTGATAACATGCAAGATCGTATCAATTCGTTATTTTTAAGAGCCGATGGACTCTTAAAGCAAGGCCTTCAAGCGAAAGCTTCTAATACAGGAGACTATGTTCAGGCGGATCAAAGAGAGAGGCTTGCGGATCAAGTAGAAGAGATAATTGGAGCAGATCGCACGGTTTGGCTACATGAGGATCTAGAGCAAGTAGACTACTACAGCAGTTTGATCTATATGAGGGCACTAGGCCTTGCTTATCAACGATTCGGTGACAAAGAGTATCTAGATTTCTTAAAAGATGCTGCTCAGTCTTATTTAGAGGATAGCGTAGACGGCTTACCGCCAGTACACCCACGCGTGAAACATATCACGCCAACACCACCTGTTTTCGTGGATGAAGAAGGTTTATTAGATAGTAGTCAAACAGACGTAAATGATCAGCTGGTATCTGAAATTAGCTTAATCCATTTAGCTGAGATCGACCTCTTCACGCTCTCCATGTTAAGGGATATCGATGAAGGATTTAACAAGCTTTATGAAAACAGTGTGGATCTCTTGCTAGGGGCTAGTAGAGATGACCTTGCTGTTTTTGCTGAAGCCTTTGATCCTGAAACAGGCCAATACATTCATTATGTGGATGAAGCAGAAATTAAGTTGTCTCAACAGTTGATTATTATGATGAATTTGGCTGAGGTCGATTTATTAGCAGAAAGTTCTCGAGCTTGGATTAGAAGCCGTCTTAACAATAGAGACTTAGTAGAGACGTACAGTCTTCAAGATGTCACGATGACCTCGACAGAAATACTGCCATTACGATATGGACAGGTATCTAGACTTGCAAGAATTTTAGGAGATCAAGAGTTGTACCGTGTGGCATTGGATCGAATTTTAGAGCGAAACTTATCTTCTGTGAGTCAAAGCCCTATCTTTGGCCTTGTTTTTCGCTCACATTGGAGTGAAGAAGATGTACAAATTGCGACAATTGATAACATTTGGGCCTTGCTGGGAAGCCATTAAACTTGATTCACCGTAATTTTTAGTGATATTCACAGATTTGCTTTTCGAAGCTTGAAGCTTATTTGCTCATTGTTTATACTTATTTGTGGCATAATCATATTGATCAGTAAGCTAAATAAAAGTGAGGTAGTAGATATGGCATTTATGGATGCGATTTTTGATCGTGCAAGATTGGATAAGAAGACAATTGTCTTACCAGAATCTTACGATATTCGTGTATTAGAAGCTACGAGCAAAATCCTAGAGCGTGGTATCGCTGATGTGATTTTAGTAGGTGATGAGGACAAGATTAAAGAAGCAGCTGGAGCATTTGATGTATCAGGTGCTAAGGTCATTAATCCACTATCCTTTGATAGAACAGCAGAAATGATCGATACATTTTATGAATTACGCAAGCACAAGGGGATAACACCTGAGACAGCGAAGTCAATGATGGAAGATCCTCTTTTTTATGGCGTGATGTTGGTTAAACTAGGTTTGGCTGATGGTATGGTCGCAGGAGCTGTGAACAGTACAGCTGCAACGCTTAGACCTGCATTGCAGATTCTAAAGACAGCACCAGGTACCAAGCTTGTATCAGCATTCTTCCTTATGGTAGTACCTAATACTGAATTTGGTGAAGGTGGAGCATTTGTTTTCGGTGACTCAGGTCTAGTTGAAAACCCAGATGCAGAACAGTTGTCAGAAATTGCACTTTCATCTGCTAAGAGCTTTAAACAGCTCGTGCAAGCAGAGCCAAAAGTTGCCATGCTATCGTACTCAACTAAGGGTTCTGCAAAGAGTGAGTTAACAGAGAAGGTTGTCTTGGCAACAAAACTTGCAAAGGAAAAGGCACCAGAACTGGCATTAGATGGTGAGCTACAGTTGGACGCAGCCATTGTTCCGTCAGTTGCATCTTCAAAAGCACCTGATTCCAAGGTTGCAGGCGCTGCTAACACCTTGATTTTCCCAGATTTAAATGCTGGTAATATCGGCTACAAGCTCGTTCAGCGTTTAGCCAAAGCAGATGCCTATGGTCCAATTACCCAAGGTATCGCTGCCCCAGTCAATGACTTGTCCCGTGGATGCTCAGCCGACGACATCGTTGGTGTTACTGCAATCACTGCCGTTCAAGCACAGAGCTGATATAAAGTAAATACAAACTATGGTTCAAACCAGACGTTTATGAAAATTTAGGAGTATACATACATGATTATTCTCGTTATTAATGCGGGCAGTTCCTCACTGAAGTATCAGTTGCTGGATACGGATTCTGGCGATATTATGGCCAAAGGTGTAGCCGAGCGTATCGGTCTTAGTTCACCTTTAATCAAGCACACCAGAAACGGTAATGGAGCAATCCCGATCTCAGTTGACATGCCAAACCATGCAGCTGCCGTTAAAGCAGTGCTGGGAATATTAACATCTGATGACCAAGGTGTTATCAAGTCCATGTCTGAGATTCAAGCAGTCGGTCACCGTGTTGTTCATGGTGGTGAGGCCTTTGCGGATTCCGCATTGATTACACCAGAAGTTAAGAAGACCATCCGCGAATGTGTTGACTTGGCACCACTTCATAATCCTGCAAACTTAACAGGTATTGAAGCTTGTGAACAGGCTATGCCAAATATCCCACAAGTAGCTGTCTTTGATACAGCCTTCCACCAGACTATGCCTGCACATGCATTTATGTATGCCCTGCCTTACGAGATTTATAAGCAGTATGGCGTCAGACGTTATGGTTTCCACGGCACCAGCCATCAGTTTGTTGCAAGACGTGCAGCAGAACTCATGGGTAAGCCAATTGAAGAATTAAAAATCGTTACTTGCCACTTAGGTAATGGTTCATCCATTACTGCAGTTGACGGCGGCAATAGCATTGATACATCAATGGGCTTCACACCATTAGCTGGTGTGCCTATGGGTACCAGAAGTGGCGACATCGATCCTGCCATTATCAAGTTC
>CAYXVJ010000236.1:0-3089 GCA_964468675.1 uncultured Oscillospiraceae bacterium | reverse complement strand
GGTATGGCTAAAGGAGGATCTGGTGATCTGTTGACCGGTATGCTTGTGTCTTTTTTAGGCCAAGGCATTGATCTTGAAACAGCCGTGATATCGGCTGTCTACTTACATGGGCGTGCAGCGGACTTGGCTGTCTTAGAAGGTCACGAACGGTCCTTCATCCCTGATGAGCTATTAGACTATTTATCCGATGCTTACATGGAAGTAGAGTGGCATTAGTCTTTTCATGTAATCAGGATGTAAAGGGATCGTTAGGTTTAATTTAGGCCTTGCGTCATATAATAGTTACAAAAGAGCCATCTGGAGGTAGAGTGTGGATACACAGCAGTATATAGTCAATCGTTCGTGGGCAGAAGTAGATTTAGATCGCATCGCTGCTAATGTCAAGGCTATTAAAGGCCAAGTCTGGCGAACGAGTGAATTGATGGCCGTTGTAAAAGCAGATGCCTATGGCCATGGGGTGAGTCAAGTCGTACCAACTCTCTTAGAAGCTGGTGCAGATCGCCTTGCGGTATCCATGCTAGATGAGGCCATTGAATTACGTGCCCAACATGTAACAGCTCCTATATTGGTCCTTAGCTATACCGATCCTAGGCGAGCGGACGAGATTGTAAAACACAAGATTACACAGACGGTCTACAGCTGGGATTTAGTTCATGCCATTAATGCTGCCGGTGAGCGAAGAGGCGAGTTGGTAAATATTCATATTAAAGTGGATACAGGTATGGGACGTGTCGGTCTAGTAGCGGGTTTTAATACCATCCGTGAAATTGAAGAGATCTCAAAATTACCATTCATTGCTATTGAAGGTGTGTTCACGCATTTTGCTACTGCAGACGAAGAAGATTCTACTTATACTCGTCAGCAATTTGGTCAATTCCTCTCTTTATGTCAAGAGTTAGAGCGCATGGGCATCTATATACCCATTAAGCATTGTTGCAACAGTGCTGCTACCTTACGCTATCCAGAATATGCATTGGATATGGTAAGGCCAGGACTTATCTTGTATGGACAGTTACCAGCCAATGCTGAAGGCTTTAAAGATGAGTTTTCATCTGCCATGCAATTGAAATCCAATGTGATTCATACCAAGACATTGGCTAAGGGTTCTTCTGTCAGCTATGGCAGAACCTTTACAACAAAACGAGAGACAAAAATTGCAACTGTCCCGATTGGTTATGCTGATGGGTATACGAGAATCATGTCGGGCAAGGCCGATGCCTTAGTCCATGGTGTTAGGGTACCTGTAGTAGGATCTATATGTATGGATGCATGTATGTTGGATGTAACCGACGTGCCAGGAGATGTACTTGTAGGTGATGAAGTGGTACTTTTTGGCCGTCAAGCAAAGCCCGACGGTAGCATCAGTGAAATTACGATTGATGAAGTTGCCAGTTGGGCAGGCACCATCTCTTATGAAGTAACAGCCTTAATTGGTAAACGAGTACCTCGTGTATACATTCAAAATGGTGAGCGTGTTGCAGTTGAGACCGTGTTGATTTAATAGCGATCGTTGATTGCTACACTTGCTTGTGGACATCTGCCGATATGCTGCATTCGTACAGCCCTTGTTTGTAACCTTGATCTGTTAAGATTTCTGATAGATGAAAACCAAAGCGTTCATAAAGTTTGATGCCTTTTTCATTGGCCATTGCTGTGATTAAACGAAGTGTTAGCTCCTCTTCTAAGGGGAGCTCTTTTTTCACTTCTTGGATAACGAAGTCGAGTAACTTAGATCCTACACCGTTGGACTGATAGTCAGGATGAACGATAAACCTTGATATCTGCCGATGCGTTAAGTGTTCATCTTTTTGACTGATGCGGATCGATCCAATGATGGACTGTTTTGTTTTGTCTACCAATTCGCAGATGTAAACAGTCCTTGATTCAATACTTTCTTTGATCTCGTCTAGCCCTTCCTTAAGTGCATCAGGCACATTCTCGTTGCAAAAAGCAAGTCTATATAAGTCCATAACTTTATGCTGGAGTATTAAGAGTTCTTTTGCATCTTTTAGATGAGCAAGGCGTATATATTGCATGGCTATTTCCTAGAGATAACGTAAGTCACTTGGCTCGGCCAATAGCTTTAACATGACAGCTTTTTGCACATGAAGGCGGTTTTCAGCTTGATCAAAGACGTAGGACTGTGGTCCGTCAATGACATCTGTTGTCACCTCTTGGCCACGATAGGCAGGGAGGCAGTGGAGGAAGATACAGTCTTTTTTAGCATGCTGCATCAAGGCTTGATTGACTTGATAAGGTTTAAAGACGAGGAGGCGCTCTTGTTTTTCATTCTCGCTACCCATGCTCACCCATGTATCGGTGTAGACAATATCTGCATCGGTCACGGCTTCAATTGGATTCGTAGTCCAGTGGACACGGCTATCTTGTGTTTGAGCTGTTTTGACCGCTTCATTAAAAATGACAGAGTCAGCTTTGTAATTAATGGGTGTAGCGATTGAGATGTCTATGCCTAGCATGGACGCTGCTTGTAGCCAGCTATTAGTCATGTTGTTGCCATCACCTACGTAAGCAATCTTTAGACCCTCAAAGCTGCCATGAACTTCCTTGATGGTTAAGAGGTCTGCTAAGACCTGACAAGGGTGGAGGAGGTCACTTAAGCCGTTAATAACAGGGATGGAACCGTATTGGACTAGAGCTTCAATGTCTTCTTGTTTAAAGGTGCGTATCATGAGGCAGTCCACATAGCGACTTAAGACCTTTGCTGTATCGTGAATGCTTTCGCCATGACCCAATTGCAAATCTTGCCCAGACAGATATAGGCCGTATGCACCTAATTGATTGATGCCAGCTTCAAAAGAAACCCTTGTTCTCGTTGACGGCTTATTGAAAATAAGGCCAATGGTTTTCCCTTTTATTAATGGTGTAGCTAAGCCTTGCTTGCGTAGCTTTTTTAAGTGACTAGCTAAATCAATCAAGTCTAATAAGTCTTTTGCTGTGTGATCTGAAAAGTTAATAAAGTGCTTCATGGCTATCTCTTTTCTGCGATTAATAGTCTTTTTAGAGCATCGATAAATATATCGATTTCATCGATGCTAAGGGTATAGGGAGGAAGGAGCCTGATACTAGAT
>CAYXVJ010000235.1:0-3091 GCA_964468675.1 uncultured Oscillospiraceae bacterium | reverse complement strand
TCGAAGTGAAGCAGGTACAACATTTACTGTTAGATGCAGGTGTCAGAATCAAGATTTAGTGCAACCAATGGCTTGTCTGTCTGGTGTCTAGAGTAGACGAGCAAGTGGAGGTGTACTATGAAAAAGATTAAGACTGTCGTTCGTTTAACAGCTACTATTCTGATTACTTTATTAACTGCCGCAACACTATCTGCCTGTATCTTAGGGCCTACAAGTTCAAATACAACAGGCTCAACAGCTGGTGAACCTAATTCTACTGGAACATTGGCTCCTCCTGCAGACTTAAATGGGAAAGGCGTCAAGCGTTTGCTTGGAGGCATTATGACTAAAGCCTATTCCGATTACCAAGTACCAGGCGCAAGGGCTATGGATGGTCATATCCGTTTTGCCGATAAGTCTGACTTACTGCTAGACGCAATAAAAGATTTTACTACAGAGAGTTTTCTTGCTAAGGCTAAGGACCATAACGAAAAGAGTCTCTTGATGTCGCCCATAAGTTTATATTTTAATCTTGCGATGTTAGGTGAAGGTACTGCAGGGACTACTCGAGCTGAGATCTCTGCTGCACTTGCAGGAGATATTCAGTTAGAAGAGGATGAAGATTTCTTAAGTCTATACCGAAATGAGATGAAAGAACTCTTATATGGACTCAGTATGGACTATAAGAGCATGACATCAAAAGTTGCCCAATCCTTATGGTATAGACCAGATATCCCCATTAAAGATAGTTATTTAGAACTTCTAGATAGCTCGTACAGTATCGATGTGTACTTGGCGGACTTTCAAGGTAAACCTGACTTAGTAAAGGCCGCTATGGACGAGTGGGCTTTGCTGAACACGAATAGGTTCATCTCGGAGTTGCCAATTGAGATTAGCCCTACAAATGTATTTTACTTATTGCAAGCACTGTACTTCAAAGATTCATGGTTCATGGCTTTCCATGAGGAAGCAAACACGACAGGTGAATTTAATCTTGTAGATGGCAGCAGTGAAGAAGCAACGTTTATGAATCAAACACTGCTTCCAGCATGGGGCTATAAGCACGATGACTATATCGCAGCAGAGCTCATGACGGAGCAACAGTTTAGTTTCAGAGTGATATTGCCAAATGAAACTTTAGAATTAAATGATATGCTCGAATTAGAAGGTCTCTATGACGTTTTATATTCGAATCATCTGACAGAAGAATCCGACAATAGTAAAACCTGGGCTAACGATTGGCAGGTGAATTGGTCGTTACCAAAATTTGATATAGGGACAAGTATTGATCTTCTAGATATGATGGATGACCTTGGTATTAGTGAAGTAAAAGGAACACAGGCTGACTTCTCGAATGCTGCTGACGTAGCTCCTGGTAGCTATCAATTGACTGCAGCGAAACAAGAAGTACGCATTAAAGTCGATGAGAAGGGTATTGAGGCAGCAGCGGTAACGATTCTAGGTGTAGATGAATCCATGCCCATGATTCAAGGTGAACTGGACATGACACTTGATAGACCATTCTTATTTACGATATCCACACCATCAGGTTTGCCGCTTTTCATCGCTTATGTAGGCAATTTAGAGTAGCTTCATCTAGTAAACTTTATTGTATTGGATAGTGAATTTGAGGCATTAAAAAGGAGACTTATAGTCTCCTTTCCCTCACCTCTAAAGAGGTGAGCGCCTATACAGGCCTCTTACATAATTAATTATAGCACTCAGTAGATAAAAATCAATTTCACTTAAACTGTGTATTCTCAGAACCAATCTTTAAATCCAAGTGCAATAAGGTTATCTTTACTCGTTAGAAGGCAGTCGTAAGGATCTTTACCATAGAGTTCATCTTGTTCAACGAAGAAGTATTCAGCACCGCATTCTAAACCGATTTCCATACAGTCTTTGATGGGCAGAGTACCTTCACCTACTTCGGCAAACTCTGTGACCATATGGAGCATGAAGTATAGCTTCTCCATGCCTTGGCCTGGGTACTTATCCATTTGAATTTCGCCTACCCGATAGTCTTTCAAGTGAATGGCACGGATACGATCTCGAAACATTGGGATAATCTCTCGTGGATCTAGGCCTGCTCGCCATATCCAGTGTGTATCGAGCTCAAAACCTAGCTCAGGCGCGTTATCTCTCATGTGTTCTAGCATGAATTTGCCATCGTAGCGAATAAATTCCATGTTGTGCGCATGGTAGTATAAATCGATGCCTTCTTCTTTTAATCGCTTGGCATAGTCGTTACAGACCTGTGCAAACTCTAACGCTTTCTCTCTAGAACCCATGTAATTCACAGGCAGCATACCGATACGAAGAATCGTACAATTTACAGCTTTGCAATCGCGAACTATTTTGTCGAAATCATGTTCTAATGTATCCCCTGGATATTTTTGATCTACACCAATATCTGCTACTCCACAAGACATTGCCGCAATCGTCATGTCAAAGTCCTTCATTGCTCGCTGCATGTCTGTAATTGCATCTTCAGTTATATCCAATTGAGACACTTCAACTGCTCGATATCCGATGTCACTTAAGCGCTTTAAGACTTCATAAATACCATTTTGTTTTACTTCATTTTTTAGCATCATCATCTGAACGCCAATTTTACCTTTATCCATATCGCACCTCCTTGTTATGGACTCAGTTCTAGCTTCATTTTAGCAATCTTTGGGAAGTATTTGAGCGATGAAATAAATGAGCTAGCATAAGCTTTTATTGGCTTACACTAGCTCATCGACTGATTCATAGCTTGAATGTCTATTTTGAATTACGTTCTTCTAACTCTGCTACTATTTGGGCATGTTTTTCTTCTGTGAAATCATTAAAATACATAGGTATTAAAGCTAGTAGCATGCCAATTGCAATAAAGAGTGTCATGCTCATATGAATGGTATTTAGTGTAGAAGTTGCTTGCTCTACATTGGGTTTGTATTTGCTCAACGTTAATATTAAACCACTTCCACCACCGCCAATAGCGATACATATCTTTGAGACAAATGTTTGTGTGGAGCTGATGAGTCCTTCAGAACGTTGACCCGTCTTCCACTCAGCATATTCAATGGTGTTCGCAATCATGCTGGACATGAGCACCATAAAGAAGCCC
>CAYXVJ010000234.1:0-3158 GCA_964468675.1 uncultured Oscillospiraceae bacterium | reverse complement strand
TACATGATGTACAGTTTCTTAAACGTTGTCTTGACTACGGCTGCTGAAGCCCCTGAGGTCGGCCCTGGTTCAATGATCTTATCACTTGCATTACCAATTGGTATGTTGGCTTTAATGTATTTTATTTTGATCCGCCCTCAGCGCAAGCAAGATAAGGCTCAAAAAGCACTTCGTTCAAAACTTTCTGTCGGCGATCAAGTGGTTACCATTGGTGGTGTCGTAGGTAAAGTAGTGAATATTAAAGACGATGATATTACCATCGCAACGAGTGTAGCAAATACACTGCTCACGTTTAGAAGAGATTCGATTAATTCGGTTGTTAAACCAGAATCCAACTAATCGTTACGAAGTAAATATGATGATCTAATTAAGCCAAACGTTGTTTGGCTTTTTTGTACCAAAAACGACCATATGTTCGATTAGGCTGCACATGAATCTGCTATAATGACATACAGGCAAGATGGGAAGGAGTGAATGGATTTGACTAGCGGATTTATCCCTCAAGACACAATAGAAGAGATCAAGGCACGTACGGATATCGTTACGATTGTCGAACAATATGTCACTCTTTCAAAGAAGAGCAGACAGAACTTTTTTGGCTTGTGTCCTTTCCATTCAGAAGATACTGCATCGTTTAGCGTATCGCCAAGCAAGCAAATATTCTATTGTTTTGGTTGCCATAAAGGTGGGGATGTCGTTCGTTTCATTCAGGAAATAGAACACTTATCTTATCCTGAAGCATTGCGCAATCTTGCAGAGCGAGTTGGCATAACAATAGAGCAATCCAGTGATCCTTTCTATCAAGAGAAACGTGACCACAGGCATCGTATTGAAGACTTATACGTTGAAGCTGCTCGCTTCTTCTACCACAACCTCATGTCAGCAGAAGGAAAAGTTACAAGGCAGTACTTACACCGCAGGGGTATTACAGATAAGACGATCAAGCAATTTGGCCTCGGTTATGCTGATTCAAGTTGGGATGGCTTATTAAAGCATTTAGAAAAAAACGGCTACAGGCAGCAAGAAATCCAGGATTCTGGCCTGTTTAGAGAGAGTAGACACAATACTACCATTGATCTCTTTCGTGAACGCCTGATGTTTCCGATTATATCCGGAACCGGCAAAGGCAAAATTGTTGCCTTTGGTGGCCGTGTTCTAGATGATTCGATGCCCAAATACATCAACTCACCAGAAACGTTGATCTATACCAAAGGGAAGCATCTTTATGGACTAAACTTGGCCAAGCGTAGCCGCGATAAACGTATCTTGCTGGTTGAAGGCTACATGGATTGCTTATCCGTGTTTCAAGGTGGAATAGATAATGTGGTTGCCGTATTAGGTACTGCATTAACGGAACAGCAAGCACGCTTATTACGGCAGCAGACCGACCATGTGATCTTGGCATTGGATGCTGATCGGGCAGGACAACAAGCGACATTAAGAGCCATTGATGTACTTGCTAAAGAGCGGCTAAAAGTCACAGTGCTTCAAATACCTGATGGTAAGGACCCCGATCAATTCATTCAAGAGCATGGTAGCGAACGATTCAAAGCGCTGATGGACAGCTCCATGCCCACCCATGACTACCAACTCAGCGTTGCCTGGAAACTTGCCAATGAGGGTCAACAATTAGACATTGCTGTCTTGCAAGATGAAGTGTGTAAGGTTTTAGAGGGCATCGATAACAACATCTTATTTGAAGTGTACATTGCCAAAGCAGCATCGATGCTGGGTATTCAAATTGATGCGGTTAGAGCTGAATTGCAAAGGCGTAAGCGCTTATCCAATGACGATAGAAAAACTGTAAGGCAATCAGAGTATATGGCCACAGCCAATCGCGAGGATCTTGTAGAGCAAGAGGGTACAGGCAGTGGATTGGAACATGTTCATTTAAGCCGAGACGAAGCTTATTTACTCATACTCTTAGCGTTTAACCCTGAAGTGTACCCATCCTTGATCACAAAGCCAAAGCCCGAGTACTTTTTAGCTTATGAAGATGATCTTGAATCTGCTGGAACAAAATGGATTTTACGTTTGTTTGAACTTATAGAAGAAGGCAAACTAAGTATTACAACACTCTTGAGTGAGTCTATCGGCTTATCCTTGCAAGGCAAAGAGCTAACCGATGTCCTAGCAGAGACCACCATGAAGTTACCTGATCAGGAGGCATTAGCCAGCCTTGTGAGTGAAGCAACGCGTTATGAACTTGCGGTTCGCCTAGATAGCTTAACGAGGCTTCGTACAACATTGTTGACTCAAATGGGCAGTCAAGCTTTAACAGAAGAAGAGCGCAGTGATTTACGTGGTCGCTACATGGAAACTGAGAAGGCTCTACAAGCGTTAAGGCGTTAGAATTTACAGTTTGTTTACAATTCTAAAATACATTTCACGAACATATTCCGTATTTATTAATAGGCGTATTTTTAAAGTTTACCATTGAACATATTAAAGGAGAACAAATGGCAGAAAAGAAAAGTGGCATCTTTGCCACCCTCGTAAATAAAGCACAAGCACAAAAAAATCAGATTTCCTATCGTGAAGTCATGAACCAGATGGAAGCTAGTGATATTGATCTAGAAGAAGCAGAAAAGGTTCTTGACCGTTTGGAAGCCATGGGCATTACCGTTGTGCCAGATGCAGCTGCTGATGAAGAGAGTACAGACGAAAGCGAATCAAATGACGATGTAGACAACATCGGTGTAGACGATCCTGTTCGTATGTATTTAAAAGAGATCGGTAAGGTTGATCTCTTGACTGCAGAAGAAGAGCGTGAGCTTGCTATGGCCATTGAAGAAGGCGATCAAGATGCAAAAGATCACTTGATTGAGGCTAACTTGCGTTTGGTCGTATCTATCGCTAAGCGTTATGTAGGTCGCGGTATGTCTTTCCTTGACCTAATCCAAGAAGGTAACTTAGGTCTCTTAAAGGCAGTTGATAAGTTTGACTACACAAAAGGTTTTAAATTCTCAACATATGCTACCTGGTGGATTCGTCAAGCGATTACACGTGCGATTGCTGACCAAGCAAGAACCATTCGTATTCCTGTCCATATGGTTGAGACGATTAATAAGCTCATTCGTATTCAACGTCAACTCGTCCAAGAGCTAGGTCGTGACCCAGAAGTAGAAGAGTTAGCTGCTGAAATGGGGATTACAGAA
>CAYXVJ010000233.1:0-3207 GCA_964468675.1 uncultured Oscillospiraceae bacterium | reverse complement strand
AACTACGAAGTATCAAGAAGCCTTGCTGCTTGTGACGGTGCAATATTGGTCGTTGATGCAGCCCAAGGTGTGGAAGCACAGACACTTGCCAATGCCTACTTAGCCATAGATGCTGATCTTGAGATCTTGCCGGTTATCAATAAAATTGACTTGCCATCAGCAAGACCTGAAGAAGTCAGAGAAGAGATCGAAGATGTTATTGGTTTAGAAGCATCTCACGCACCACTTATTTCTGCTAAGAATGATGTCAACATTGATGACGTCTTACAAGCCATTGTCGATTACTTACCACCACCAGAAGGGGACATAGATGAGCCTTTACAAGCACTCATCTTTGACTCTGAGTATGATACGTACAGAGGTGTTATTGTCCACGTACGTGTCATGAACGGTAAGCTAAAACGCGGTGAGACCATCCGCATGATGCACACGAAAAAAGAGTTCGTTGTGACCGATGTGGGTTTCTTTAGACCAGGTGAATTTGTGCCAGCAGAAATGCTTCAAGCAGGTGATGTTGGCTATATCATGGCATCGATTAAGAATGTTCGTGATACACAAGTCGGTGATACCGTGACAATCGCTTCAAGACCTACGAAAGATGCGCTACCTGGCTATAAGCCTGTACAGCAAATGGTCTTTTGTGGTCTCTATCCACAGGATAACGCTAGGTACCCAGACCTGCGTGACGCTTTAGAGCGCTTGCAGATCAATGACGCGGCCTTCTCGTTTGAACCAGAGACGTCAGCTGCTTTAGGTTTTGGTTTCCGTTCTGGCTTCCTAGGACTACTACACTATGAGATCGTCCAAGAACGCTTGGAGCGTGAGTTTAACATTGATCTCATCTCCACAGCACCATCTGTTGTCTATCACTTAACAAAGACAGATGGTACGAAGATGGTCCTTGATAACCCGACCAATATGCCAGATCCTGCTGACATTGAGTACATGGAAGAGCCTATTGTAAAGCTATCGATGTTCACACCGAAGGAGTATGTCGGTAACATCATGGAGCTTGCCCAAGAGCGTCGTGGACGCTACGTGGACATGCAGTATTTAGATGAACACCGTGTCAGCTTGATTTATGAAGTGCCGCTAAATGAGATTATTTACGACTTCTTTGATGCACTAAAGAGTCGTTCACGTGGCTATGCATCAATGGACTATGAGTTCTTAAGGCATGAAGTCTCAGATCTTGTTAAACTTGATATTATGCTCAACGGTGAAGTGGTCGATGCTTTAAGCTTCATTGTTCATGAAGATAAGGCTTACGCTCGTGGTAGAAGAATGGCCGAGAAACTAAAAGAACATATCCCGAGGCATCAGTTTGAAATACCCATTCAAGCAGCCATCGGCGGTAAGATCATCGCACGTGAAACCGTTAGAGCCTTCCGTAAGGACGTTTTAGCAAAGTGTTACGGTGGTGACATTACTCGTAAGAAGAAACTCTTGGAGAAGCAAAAAGAAGGTAAGAAGCGCATGCGCCAAGTTGGTAGCGTAGAAGTACCTCAAGAAGCATTCATGGCTGTTCTAAAACTAGATGAGTAAAATTTAATCATAAATAAACGATTAAGCGTCCTGGTATTTACTGGGACGTTTGTTTTATTGACGAACAATTAAGCTTAGGGTAGTCTTGTTTTAAATGTTCAGACCAAATGGAGGTAAATATGTCAATAGGTGAAAGTGTCTTAGTCTCATTGTTTTGCTTTGTCATGGTATTCATGG
The DNA here is from genome assembly GCA_964468675.1 of uncultured Oscillospiraceae bacterium. GTDB lineage: Bacteria > Bacillota > Clostridia > Saccharofermentanales > Fastidiosipilaceae > CAYXVJ01. The sequence goes on along the minus strand of CAYXVJ010000233.1, from coordinate 1,485 downwards.
TTTTATTTTTCTTGTTTTTGATCTTGAAAATCTTTACCCATGGAATCGTCTGGTATTCCAGAAGGCACTACCAAGAAGTGAATGACAAAGGAGGGAAATAGTCATGTTTATAGAGGCTATTCGTGAAGTATGGACGACCTCTGGTTTTACAGCATTGACATGGCAACATGGCTTGATGCTTGTAATCAGCTTAGTTTTGATCTATCTGGCGATCGTTAAACAGTTTGAACCACTCTTACTCTTACCCATTGCATTTGGCATACTCCTTGCGAATCTACCATTAACTGGTTTAATGGCAGAGCCTCAGGATGGAGAAGTCGGTGGTTTATTGTACTATCTCTACCAAGGTGTCAAATTGGGTATTTATCCTTCTCTTATATTTCTAGGCATTGGCTGTATGACGGACTTTGGCCCCTTGATCGCAAGACCTAGTTGTCTCTTTTTAGGTGCAGGTGCTCAATTTGGTATTAGTGCTGCATTTATTGTAGCTACAGCTTTAGGTTTTACACCGCAAGAAGCAGCATCGATTGGTATTGTAGGCGGTGCGGATGGCCCTACGGCAATCTATTTGACCACGAAATTAGCGCCGCATATATTGCCGGCAATTGCTATTGCAGCTTATTCATATATGGCCTTGATCCCGATGATACAGCCACCGATTATGCGTTTGATGACGACAAAGAAGGAACGAGAAGTGGAGATGAAGCAGATGCGTGAAGTCTCAAAATTAGAAAAGATCTGCTTCCCAATCGTTGTATCCATCCTAACCATTCTCTTACTACCGTCAGTTGCGCCATTAATCGGTATGCTGATGTTAGGGAATTTATTTAGAGAATCTGGTGTAGTTGCTCGTCTATCTGACACAGCTCAAAATGCTCTTATGAATATTGTCACCATCTTCTTAGGTGTGACGGTAGGTGCTACAGCCAATGCTGAAACCTTTTTAAGAGCCGATACACTAAAGATTATTGGATTAGGCTTACTTGCTTTTTCCTTTAGCACCTTTGGTGGTCTAGCTTTAGGTAAGCTCATGTATGTGCTCACTAAAGGTAAGGTCAATCCCCTGATTGGTTCAGCTGGTGTTTCTGCAGTCCCTATGGCAGCTAGAGTCTCACAGATAGAAGGACAAAAAGCCAATCCAACAAATTACTTATTGATGCATGCTATGGGACCAAACGTAGCTGGTGTTATTGGTTCAGCTGTTGCAGCAGGTATTTTATTGAGTCTCTTTGGCTAAGTGGTAGTAGACTGAAAACAGGGTATAAGCTTGTGCTTTAGGGGTGACATTTTCCCGGATTGCATCTAGGGGTGACAGAATCACTGTTTGCTCACAAATTTCATTTTTCAAGCTTGCACAAGTTTCAATTAAGCTATATAATAGGTAAGCGTGTGAGATCGATGCTCAATCGATCTCATTCGTTTTAAACACCCGCGGTCGTGGTGGAATTGGCAGACACGCTGGATTTAGGTTCCAGTGAGAAATCG
>CAYXVJ010000232.1:0-3217 GCA_964468675.1 uncultured Oscillospiraceae bacterium | reverse complement strand
TTCTTTTTCTTCATTTCTGCTACAACCTTCATTGGTAAACCAAATAAGTTGATAAAACCACCAGCATCTTCTTGCTTATAGACATCATCTTCACCGAATGTAGATAAGGACTCGTCATATAAAGAGTAGGGGGAAGTCGTACCAGCCGGGCTTACATTGCCTTTGTATAGCTTTAGTTTAACTGTACCTGTTACGGTAGTTTGGGTTTCGTCTACGAATGCATCAAGTGCTTCTTTAAGTGGATGGAACCACTGACCGTTATACACCAATTCTGCATATTTTTGAGATATTATATCTTTGTAGTGCAAGGTATCGCGATCGAGGCAGATGAGTTCTAGTTCTCTGTGTGCAGCATAGAGGACTGTGCCACCTGGTGTTTCATAAACACCGCGACTTTTCATGCCGACAAGTCTATTTTCGACTATATCTGTTAAGCCGACACCGTTACTGCCAGCTAGATCATTTAAGTATTCCAAGATCTTGACAGGTCCGGTCACACCGTCTGCTGAAACGGGTATACCTGCTTCGAATTCGATCGTTACATAGCTTGCCTTGTCAGGTGCTTGTTCTGGTGTGACCATGAGCTGAAGGAGCTTTTCATACTGTGCCTCATTTGCAGGGTCTTCAAGATCCATACCTTCATGCGACAAGTGCCAAATGTTTTGGTCACGAGAATAGTTCTCTTCTTTGGTGACGGGTACGGGGATGCCTCTTGCTTCAGCATATTCAAGTTCTTCATCACGTGACTTGATATCCCATAAGCGCCAAGGGGCAATGATTTCAAGCTCTGGAGCAAGTGCTTTGACACTTAGTTCAAAACGTACTTGGTCGTTACCTTTGCCTGTACAACCGTGGGCAATAGCCGTGCAGTTTTCCTTTTTGGCGATCTCGATCATGTGCTTGGCGATGACTGGTCTTGCAAATGAGGTTCCTAGTAGGTATTTGCCCTCGTATATAGCACCAGCTTTTAAAGTTGGATAGATGAAGTCGGTGATGAACTCTTCTGTCATATCGACGACGTAGCATTTTTCAGCTCCACAATCCATGGCTTTCTTGACCAAGCTTTCTTCGTCAACGCCGATTCCGACGTCACCTGCCATGGCGATGACTTCGCAGTCGTAGTGTTCTTTTAACCAAGGTATGATGATGGATGTATCAAGTCCGCCTGAGTAGGCGAGTAGTATCCGCTTCTTGCTCATGTATAAATTCCTCCGAATATGCATAAATCTTGAATGGTATTATACGTTTCATTCAATAAAGATGCAAGCACCAAAGCTCATGTTATAATTACTAGGTTAAAGATAATAATTTGAAAGGATTGTTAAGAGCACATATGGAGCGTAAAACAGGTCAAATTAATGTAAATACGGAAAATATTTTTCCAATTATCCGCAAATGGTTATATGCAGACCAAGATATTTTTCTAAGGGAGCTTGTATCCAACGCAAGTGATGCGATTCGCAAGCGCGTTTTATTAGGTCAAATGGGAGAAGTAGAGCTCGAAGATAACTATGAGCCAAAAGTCACGGTAACATTTGATGAAGAAAAGAATACCTTAAGCATATCCGATAACGGTCTTGGTATGACCGCTGATGATGTAGATAAATACATCAATCAAATTGCATTTTCTGGCGCAATGGACTTTGTAAATAAATACAAAGACAAAGGGAGTTCAGATGGCATCATCGGCCACTTTGGTCTAGGCTTTTACTCAGCCTTTATGGTTGCTGAAAAAGTAGAGATCCACAGCTTATATTGCCAGCCTGCGAGTCAAGCTGTCCATTGGACATCGAATGAAGGCATAGACTACGTCCTAGAGGGCGGTACGAAAACGACTGTAGGTACCGACATCATCTTGCATTTAAATGAAGAAGCAAAAGAAGAGTTAACTGCCTTGAAGCTACAAGAAATACTCGATAAGTATTGTATGTTCATGCCTTACCCAATCTTCTTTAATGATGTTCAAGGCGATCAAAAAGACCTAGAGGATCAAGAAAAGCGTCATGCAGAGCAAGTTGAAGCATATGAGACTAGACGTACTGAAAGCTTAGAAAAGGGCGAAGCATTCACAGAAGATGAACCAAAAGCTTTTGTGCCTAGACAAAAGCAAGCTGTAAATAATACAGAACCGCTTTGGAAAAAGGCACCTAAAGATGTCACAGATGAAGAATATAAAGCATTCTACCGTGATACCTTCAATGATTTTAGAGAGCCTTTATTCTGGATTCATCTCAACATGGATTACCCAAGTAGGGTGCAAGGTATCTTGTATTTCCCTCAAGCAGAGCATGCGTATGAAACTTTAGATGGACGTGTCAAGATCTATAACAATCAGGTTTTTGTTGCAGATAACATCAAGGAAGTCATTCCAGATTTCTTATTCTTGCTCAAAGGATGCCTGGATTGTCCAGATCTACCCTTGAACGTATCAAGAAGCTTCTTACAAAACGATGCTTATGTGAAGAAGTTGTCTGAGCACATCGTCAGAAAAGTATCGGATCGCTTAAGTAAGATGTTTGCTAATGAACGTGACGCATATGAAGGCTATTGGAACGACATTAAATTATTTGTGAAGTACGGTAGCTTAAAAGATGAGAAGTTCTACGACAGAACAAAAGAAGCTATTTTGTTTGAGACAACAGATGAGGCGTTAAAGACAAAAGAAGAGCTTGGTGATGTCATTCGCTACACCAGCGATAAAGATGCTCAATTGGCCTATGTCAAGCGTGCAAACGCAAAGGGACATGAGGTTGTGGTCATGGACCATGAACTGGATAATTCCTTTATGTCTATGCTTGAGTTCAAAGAATCTGGCTTGAAGTTCTTAAGAATTGATGCCGATATCGAAGGTGAAGAAGGCATTGAAGCACACAAGGAAACACTTGAAGCTTTATTTAGAGAAGTTACAGCGGATGAGAAACTGAAGCTCGATGTCAAAGGCTTAGGCGAAGAGGAACAAGTTGTCATTATCGCTGAATCTGAAGAAGCAAGGCGTATGCAAGAGATGCGACGTCAATTCGAGATGATGCAAGGTGCAAACGGTGAGATGAACATCGATGATTTATTCCCACTAGAGCGTTCCATCGTCGTCAACACAGACCATCCCTTGGTCAGTCGTTTGGTAGCGTTAGCAGAACTACCTAATAAAAAAGATGAAGCATTACAACTTGCTAAGCAGACCTATGACCTTGCACGCTTAGCCCATGGCAGTCTTAAT
>CAYXVJ010000231.1:0-3233 GCA_964468675.1 uncultured Oscillospiraceae bacterium | reverse complement strand
AATTCGTGCTGTGAATAAGGAAGCATTATTTTATGGTTTAACGACCCTTTATCATATTTTTGATCAAGCAAGCGACCACTTACAAACGTTAGAGATTCATGACCATGCAAGACTGCAATTTCGTGGCTTAATAGAAGGCTACTATGGCATTCCATGGTCTGATGCATCAAGGAAGTCTATTTTAACTTTCGGCTCTTACTTTAAGATGAATATCTATGCCTTTGCCCCCAAAGATGACCCTTACCATCGTGATTTATGGTGGGAGTTATATCCAGAAAAGGAGCTAGCTGTGATCTCATCTTTAGCGTTACATGGAGCTAAGCTTTATAACCAATATGCGTGGACGATTGCTCCTTTCAAGGCCGATGCAAACCCTATACGAGAAGATAACAAAGAGGAAGGCTTGGCCTTACTAAAGCGTAAATTTGATCAGCTCTACGATGTTGGCGTCAGACAGTTTGGTGTCTTAGGTGATGACGTAGGTAATCTTCCATATGAAACGGTTGTTTTCATCATGAATAACTTGAATCATTGGCGTAAGGAAAAAGGCGATGTAGAAGAACTGATTTTCTGTCCAGAAGGCTACAACATGGATGACTGGGCCTTTAAAGATGGTTCAGAACTCAATATCTACGACAAAGAATTTGATCAAGACATTCATATCTTCTTTACTGGAATGAGCACATGTTCTCCTGTAACGAAAGAGGCCATTCAAGCATTCAAAACAAGGGCAACTAGAGGTCAAGATAGACGAGATCCGCTCTTTTGGATGAACTGGCCAGTTAACGACATTGACCGCACAACATACCGTCGTCTGTTTATGGGTAAAGGCGAGCTCTATGAGCCTGGCGTAACAGACATGACAGGAGTACTCACCAATCCAATGGAAGAAGCTGAAGCTTCTAAAGTTGCCTTGTTTGCAAGCTTGGACTATGCCTGGAATGTCATGGATTTTGATGCAGACACGTCTTGGGCAGATTCATTTACTTACATTGAGCCTGATGCAAGCTCGGCCTTACATGAGTTATCCAAGCATATGTCAGAAGTAAGCAATGGAGCTAAACCAGATGCAGAAGAATCTAGCGAATTAGAAGCTTTGATCCATGCATTCAATTTAGCAAAAGACAAAGGTAGTTATGAAGATGAGTTAGCTGCTTTAATCGCTGCCTATAAGAAGATTACTGATTGTGCGGACGAGTTCAATCAGAAGAGCCAAAATGAACAGTTGAAAAAAGAAATGAAAGCCTACATAGCAAACTTAAAAGATAAAGCAAACGCAGCTGTTGCTTACCTAACTCTGCTATATAGAGATGAAGCTGACAAAAACGCTTTGCAGCAAGAGGCACAAACTTATATGCATTCTGCTATTAGTCATAAAGTGCTTACGAGGACAGCAGAATTCCCTAGTACGGAACTTACGGCTCAAACAGGTGCTAAAGTCATTGATAAGCACCTGAAAGCGTTGCAGGAGCAAGCACGTTAAAAATACTTGCTTGCATAAATAAAACATTAATGGTATTATTCATTGGTTAATACGGGTGGTCCGCTGCAGTTGCGTGTAAGAACATCCTGGAGTGAGAGGAGGAACGCAATATGGATTTAATTAAAGCAGTAGAGCAAACACAAATGCGCAATGCTTATCCAGAAATAGAGATCGGTGATTATGTGAAAATGCACTTAAAAATTACCGAAGGTACACGTGAGAGAATTCAGATTTTTGAAGGTACTGTTATTTCTCGTAAGGGTGCAGGCATGAGCGAAACAATTACAGTTCGTCGTTTGTCATATGGTGTTGGTGTCGAGCGTATTTTACCAGTACATTCACCAAAGATTGATCAGATTGAACTTGTTCGTAAGGGACGTGTCAGAAGAGCTAAGCTATACTACCTACGCGGTCGTGTTGGTAAGGCAGCTAAGGTTCGTGAGAAGCTCCAAACAAAGAAATAAGTTTTTTGCTACAATAAAGAAAACAAATTAAGAGTCTAATGCTTAGCTAAACGCTAACATCAGACTCTTTTTTAATACAAGGGGTTTGTTGTGAAAGATAAAAATATTAACTGGTTTCCAGGACACATGGCTAAAACTCTCAGAGAGATGCGTGAGATGCTCTCGAAAGTGGATGTTGTTATTGAGACAGCAGATGCAAGGCTGCCGCTTTCTAGTCGCAACCCTGAGATCCTAAAACTTTTAGAAGATAAAGCAAGTGTACTTGCCTTAACAAAAATAGATCTTGCAGACCCAAAAGCCACAAGCGCTTGGGTTGACTACTATAAGAAGATGGGTAAAGAAGTCATTCTATTGGATTTGAATCGTAGAAGGGGCTTGAATGAGCTGTATTCTATCGTTGAAGAGATGGCCAAACCGTATAGAGACCGTTGGGAAAAGCGAGGCATCATGGGTAGAAAGATTCGTGTTATGGTTGTAGGCATCCCTAACACAGGTAAATCTACCTTAATTAATGTACTTGCTAAAAGACAGGCTGCTAAGGCAGAGAACAGACCTGGTGTGACCCGTTCTACCCAATGGGTGAAGACCGATAGCGATTGGCTATTGATGGATATGCCAGGTGTATTGTGGCCGAACTTAGGATCTGATGAGCAAAAAATTGCATTGGCTGCTTCAGGAGCCATTAAAGACAATGTCCTTGAGATTGAGGAGTTGGCTTATTTCTCATTCCTAAACCTCGTGAAGCGTTATCCAGAGCTATTGATGGCACGCTATAAATTGACAGAAGACGATTTAGAAGAGCATCAAGTAGACTACTATGGCCTATTCTTATTGGCAGCAAGAAGACGAGGCTTTTTGATGTCAGGAGGCAGGGAAGATAGTAGACGCTTTTCTGATACATTCTTAAATGAGCTTCGCACAGGTGTCATTGGACGCATTAGCTTTGAAGCACCGACAGAAAAGAGCTAGCAAATGGATAAAATGGCGTTTGAGAAGGCTTTGTGGGCTAAAGGCTATCAGATGGTAGCTGGAGTCGACGAGGCAGGGAGAGGCCCGTTAGCGGGCCCTGTAATTGCTGCTGCATGCATCTTGGATCCAAATGCACCAATTAAGGGCTTGAACGACTCTAAGAAACTATCTAGGAAGAAAAGAGAGCTCTTATTCGATGAGATAAAGGAGAAAGCTCTAGCATGGTCCATCAAGGCTGCTTCAGTCGAGGATATTTTAAACTACAATATATTAGGTGCAACAAAACGAGCCATGTATGAAGCCATCCTTTCTTTAGA
>CAYXVJ010000230.1:0-3238 GCA_964468675.1 uncultured Oscillospiraceae bacterium | reverse complement strand
AACATAGCCAGGTGCTGCTTTAGCACCAAAGAAGAAGACTCTAGGTACGATATCGAGCGTTGGGTCATCTTTCAAGCGGAAATAAAGGTCTAAGACGTATAGGCCATTTAAGAGTTGACGCTTGTACTCATGTAAACGCTTGATTTGAATGTCGAAGATGGCGTTAGGATTAATATCAATGCCTGTCCACTCTTTGACATGCTTAGCCAAACGAACTTTATTGTCATGTTTAATGGACATCAAACGCTTTTGCAAGTTTTCATCATCTGCTAAGTCTTCTAGGCTTGCTATCTGATCTAAATCCTTAACCCAAGCATCAGAGCCAAGTTCTTCAGTCAACAAAGCTGCAAGTTTAGGATTCGATGAACGAAGCCAACGCCTTGGTGTAACACCATTTGTCTTATTACTGAACTTATCAGGCCACAGCTCGTACCACTCTCTTAGAGTTTGCTCTTTTAAAATCTCTGAGTGCAATGCTGCTACTCCATTAATGGAGTGTGCTGCATAACATGCAAGCCAAGCCATGCGTACTTGTCCACCACCTAGAGGGGCTAGATAGTCGATGCGATCGCGCATAATGCCGCGACCTTCTAGCTCGTGACGGAACTGCATGTCGATACGCTGAATAATTTCGAAAATTCTTGGGAATAAGAAATTAAATATACTGGTATCCCAAGATTCTAGGGCCTCTGCCAAGATGGTATGGTTGGTGTAAGCAAAGCTCTTGGACGTAATGGACCATGCTTGCTCCCAACTCATTTGGTTCTCATCGATTAAAATTCGCATTAATTCCGGAATGGCGATAACAGGGTGAGTATCGTTCATCTGGAAGTTATTGAATTCAGCAAAGCGGCTCAAGTCATCGCCGTGTACACTCTTATAGGTACGGACAACAGATTGAAGCGCTGCTGAAACAAAGAAGTATTGTTGGCGTACGCGAAGCACTTTACCATCGTATGATGTATCGTTTGGATATAAGACGCGCCAGATATCCTCTGTTTTATTGCGCTGATTGACTGCATCATCAAAACGTTGGCTATTGAATAGATTGAAGTCAAACTCTTCTGCTGGATCTGCACGCCATAGTCGAAGGGTGTTGACGTTATCTGTGCCATAACCTGTGATTGGTAAGTCAAAAGCAGTTGCAATGACATCCATGTCGTTGTAATGGACACGGAACTGCATATCGTCACGCTTCACCATGAATGGATAGCCATCTTCCATCCAGCTATCTGGATATTCTTTTTGGAAACCATCTTCAAAGGCTTGACGGAATAGTCCGTAACGGTACAAGATACCTTGACCAATGACGGGTAGATCATGGGTGGCGCTCGAGTCCATAAAACAAGCGGCTAAGCGGCCTAAGCCACCATTACCCAATGCTGCATCGTATTCTTCTTCCAAGATGACATCTAAATCTTTACCACGTTCTGCCATTAACGCTTTAACTTCGTCATATATACCTAGATTGTTCAAGTTGTTCAGCATCGAACGTCCCACGAGGAACTCTGCCGATAGATAGTGCTGCATGCGACCTTGTCTATATGTTTCACGGGTTTTATCCCAGTTATCAGCAATCATGTCAACAATCTCAGCTGCTAAGCCTTTCCACAAGGTCCAATCGGATGCCTTATCTGGTAAGCGGCCTGATTCAGCTCTAATGAGTGTGTCTAAGCGTTCAGACATATTTTTTGTATTAACCATAAAATTAATCCTCCCGCAAGGATTATACTACACAATTGCAAAAACGTTCTTATGAAAACATTCTAACATTAGATCGCATTTGCGTATTATAATGTTCATAACGGTCAAGAAAGAGGTACACACATGATTATCAAGCATCCTAGCATCGAAGAATATGTAGAGATTTTAAACTTAAATAAGGTCGCTTTCTTAGCAGACTGGTACGAAGGCCAAAGTACAAAGGAGATCATTAGTGATTTAAAAGACGAGTATAAAGATAAGCTTAATGAATACCTCAGTACCAACTACAGTGCCTTTTCAAACGAAGGTCAATTGATGGCCAATACCATTGTCAATCAATTTCAAGCGTATTTCTTTGGTGAAACGGTAGCACTATCGGGTATCGGTGCTGTGGCTACTTTCCCTGAATATCGTCGCAGCGGTGCAATCAGGAAAATTATGGAATGTATATTAGAGGATAATTACAAAGAAGGTTATGCCTTCTCATACCTATATCCATTTAGCCACCACTTCTATCGCAAGTTTGGTTATGAATCACATTCGAATATCACAAGATATAATTTAAATCTATCCAGCTTTGAGCTCAGGCGTCCATCCATCAATGGATCATGGACCATGTTAAGGTCTAAAGAAGATCCCTTATGGATAGATGTAGTCCATTTATATGAAAGCTATGCTTCACAAATGAACCTCGGTCTCATTCGTGATGAAGACCGCTGGTCGCGCTTTAAAAACGCAAATCCTTATACGAGTAAGCAATTCACCTATTTATTCAAAGATGAAGATCAAAAACCTCTAGCTTACGTATGCTTTCAAGCAAGTGGTAGCGATGGCCGCCACATCAACATCATTGACATGGCCTTTACTAAAGTAGAAGGCTTAGAAGCCATACTGGACTTCACGAGACGCTATAGAAGTGATTTCGATCTTGTAACGCTGCTCTTACCTAGAAACTATCCTCTTTTCTCACTCGTAACAGAGATTCCGGAAACGAGGCATAATATGGGTATGGTTCGCATCATCAACGTCAAAAAAGTACTATCGCTTCTACCAAAGCCAAAGGTCACAGCAGACAAGGTGATTCAAATCAGTGTTCGAGATGAACAGATAAGAGCAAACAACAACAGTTTTTTCTTATCCATCAAGAAGGATAGTGAATCCATCCATGTCCTTGATGCTATCGACGGTACAGTTGATGCCCACTTAAAAATTGACATCAGAGCCTTATCTGTTCTCGTCACAGGTGACCTATCGTTTGATTGCTACCTCGATTCACCCCAAATTGATTTCGATGGTGATCTAGACCTCTTAAAGCAAGTCTTTCTTACACACTTCAATATGCAAAACGACTCTTATTAATCTGAAATCTGTTGATTTATGACAATTCGAGCTCATTTTGCTTTTAAGCCCTTGACGAAGCGAAATCTATGGTCTATAATTCCCTTTGTTGCCTTAAGGCACACCACGTGTTGGTGCCAAGGGCCTTTAGCTCAGTTGGTTAGAGCAACCGGCTCATAACCGGTCGGTCCCGGGT
>CAYXVJ010000229.1:1489-3250 GCA_964468675.1 uncultured Oscillospiraceae bacterium | reverse complement strand
AACACATGGAATTTACCGGACTGCTTTATCCAGTTCTCTATGTCATAAGCATTTTCATTGCACTACTTGCTCCTACATTACTACTCTACTTTAGACAAGAAGAAATCAGGATTATGAAACGTCTAGGTTCTTCACCTTCGCGTTGTTTCTCAAGTATTTTCTTTGAGTTTTTACTCTTAGCTTTTGTAGCTGTTCTAACAGCTTGGCTGATTATGGAAGAAGTACTTGGCATAGTAAATGATAAAGGGTCCATCATGAGCGTTATCTTCCTTATTACATGGTGTCTTGCAGCTGCAGTCTCCCTTGTTCATCGAATTCGAACTGCACGCTGATTCACGTTGAAATTTCTTTGATCTTACTTAGTCTTGTGCATACTAGGCTGATACTCTAGCCCCAATAAATATTTTGGCATAGTGTATAATCTTCTCATATGAAGATTAAAGCACTGTTTTTAGATTTAGATGGAACGATGTTGCCTTTTGGAGGTACGCTTGCGACGCCTGCAACGAATCTTGCTTTAGAAGCTGCCCATGATGCTGGCTATCGCTTATTTGTAGCCACAGGTCGTCATTTACCGAATATTTCTGGTGTTGATCTATCCTTGTTCGATGGTATCGTTAGTTTGAACGGACAATATTGTGTGACGAATGGTGAAGTGATCCGTTCGCATGTAATCGATCAAGGGGATATCAAAAGGCTTTTAGCTTACTTAGAAGAAAAGCCTTTCCCATGTGCATTCATTGAACAAGATCAAACGTATGTCAATTGCAGTAACCCGTTATATGAACGAGTCTCATCGTTCATTCACTTGAACATGCCGGTGGATGATGGCTATAGACGAGCTGCTAATAATCCGATATTGCAATGTTTATTCTTCTTAAATGAAGAAGAGCAAGCAGAGCCTTTGTCTCATATGAAGCATGTACTCTATACAAGATGGCATGAAGATTTCATCGATGTGTTTCCTAAAGGTGGAGGGAAGGCGACTGGAGTCACTGCCATGTTGGACTATTACGATATTGATCCAAGTGAAATTCTTTGCATTGGTGATGGCGAGAATGATGTATCGATGCTAAAGATTGCTGGTACATCTGTCGTAATGGGGCAAGCAAGTAGTTACGTCAAATCGTTTGCAGATTATGTCACGACTGATGTCGAAAATGAAGGGGTGTACAGAGCATTCCGACACTTTGGTATCGGTGATCTGCCACCCCTATAAATTCATTTACGTTCATTCTTGAAGAGTTCTAAAAGGCCTCTTTTTAGTTCAGTGGAATCAATGGTAATTCTTGGAGATACAAGATATCTTCACGGTCAACGGCTTCGCCTTCTGCCAAGATACACATTCTGGTGACGATCTCGCCACCGCTTAACTCGACTAGTTTTTCCAGTGCGAGTAAGGATTCACCGGTTGAGATGACGTCATCGACAATCGCAACACGCTTGCCACGAATGCGCTCTGCATCCTTTTCGTCTAAGAAGAGCTTTTGTGGGTTTGCTGTCGTGATGGATTTAACATCTACAATGAGTGGATCTTCCATATATAGTTTCATGCTCTTACGTGCAACGACATAACGGCTATGCCCCATTAGACGCGCCATTTCAGATACGAGAGGAATGCCCTTCGTCTCTGCTGTAATCAAGATATCGCACTCCGGTAAAATTTTTACCATCTCAGGTGCCACAGCAGTTACGAGTTCTGTATCACCCAAAATTACGAAGCCTGCAATAGCAAGGTCGTCACTGATGGGCATGATGGGC
>CAYXVJ010000229.1:0-1479 GCA_964468675.1 uncultured Oscillospiraceae bacterium | reverse complement strand
TTGTCAATCCTGCCAGCTTTAATTCATAATACTTTTCGGCCATTTCTTTCCTCCGATATAAGCTCTATTTTAGAGCGACTACATGTTGTTGACACACTATATTTCAATTCATTCCTCTAGTTTATGCCACAAGGATCTATTTTAACCATCTTTTGTCACAAGGACAAGTTAAAAATAACTTAAATTACTATTTCCCCTTTATCCCAGCGTAAGTTCATTCGGGATAGACGGCGTTGGATAAAGGTAATCTGAGTGTGAAGTATTTGATATCTATTGTTTTCACTTACATCAAAGGTGCAAATACTCTTAAGATCAGGCGCACGATACGGATTGGCCAGCGAACTTGCTTTAGGTCTTCATCGGTAATGCGGTTACTCTTTCGAAGTGTCTCTTCAAAATCCAAGGTCATATCTTCAATGCTCTTTGTTTGATGCATCCAGACGGCATTCTCCATATGGAGGTACAAGCTTCTGTAGTCAAAGTTAATGGTCCCGATTATAGCGGTATCGTTATCGGTGACAATGGACTTGGCGTGGATGAAGCCTGGGGTATACTCATAGATCTCAACACCTTTTTCGATCAAGTTCTGGTAGTAAGATCTAGTCACAGCATGGACATAGGGTTTATCCGGTATGTGAGGCGTGATGATTCTTACACGTACGCCACTTTGAGAGGCGGTAGTAATGGCGTTCACCATCTCATCGTCTAGGATTAAGTAGGGGGTACAGATGTCAATGCTCTTTGTAGCCCTGCTGATGATGTTTCTATAAGCTGCTGCCGCTTGGTGTTCACCGTCGAAAGGCGAGTCATCAAATGGGAGTATATGGCCGTTTTTATTACCGTTCATTAGATTCAGTAAGATCTGCCCACCATTTGAATCACCAAAACCATCAGGATTGATCGCCCAACGGTGTGCTCGATATGCATGGATGTCTACAGGGTTATCAGACAAGGCGTTCCAGACGGCAAGGAACATAACCGTAAAGTTCCAGACTGCAGGACCAGCTAAAACAATACCTGTATCCTTCCAGTGGCCAAAGCGAAGTTTCTTATTGATGTATTCATCAGCAATATTGATGCCACCTGTCATGGCTATATACCCATCGACGATGATCATCTTTCGGTGGTCACGATTGTTAAAGCGAAGGGACATAACAGGCGTGAAAGGATTGTAGGCAATCACTTCTATACCTGCATCTTCTAATTGCTCACGAAATAAAGCGGGCAAGAAGCGTACCGCACCTAAATCATCGTAGAGTAATTTTACTTCAACGCCTTCTTGTACTTTAATCTTTAACAGTTCAAAGAGTGAGCGCCACATCACTCCATCTGAGATAATGAAGTACTCGAGGAATACGAAACGTTTTGCCTGGCGGATCGCTTCTAACATGACATCAAACTGCTCTTCACCAGTTGCCAAGTAATGTGAGTTTGTATTCAAGTAAGCGGGGTATCCAGTTGTATCTTGTAAGAATTTGG
>CAYXVJ010000228.1:0-3259 GCA_964468675.1 uncultured Oscillospiraceae bacterium | reverse complement strand
TAAAGAAGAGATCCGTGACCTCGTTGTTCGTATTGCTTATTCTGCTCAATTGGCTAAGCAAGGTGGTGCAGACGCTGTTGAACTACACGCATATGGTGGTTATTTACTCGATCAATTCCAAACATCGATTTGGAATTTACGAGATGACGAATATGGTGGTAGTTTAGAGAACAGAATGCGCTTTACCTTAGAAGTCATTGCAGAAATCAAAAAGAACTGTGGCAAAGATTTCCCACTTATCGTTAAGTTTACGCCAGAACATGGTTTTGAAGGTGGACGCGAGATCGAAGAAGGCATCGAGATGGCCAAAATGATGGAAGCTGCTGGTGTAGATGCACTTCACGTCGACTACGGTTCTTATGAAGCATGGTACAACGCCATTCCTACCGTATATCAAGAAGATGCCACTCAAATCAGATTTGCAAAACAGATCAAAGCGAATGTGAGTATCCCTGTCTTGTCACAAGGTAAGCTCGGACAACCAGAGGTTGCAGAGCAAGCTTTAGTAGATGAGTGCTGCGATATGGTCGGTCAAGGTCACGCTCTCTTATGTGAGCCAGATTGGGTCAATAAGCTTGCCAAAGGCGAAACCTATGATATGGTACCTTGTATTGGTTGTAATGAGTGCCTATATGGTTGCTTCCAAGGAACTGGTCTAGAGTGTGCCATTAACCCATATACAGGTTACGAGAAAGACTATGTCTTAGAGCCACTAACAGAGAAGAAGCGCTTACTCGTCATTGGTGGTGGACCTGGTGGTATGCGTGCTGCCATTGATGCAAGAAGCAGAGGCATGGACGTTGAGCTCTGGGAGAAATCATCAGTCTTAGGCGGTACTTTAATTGCTGCTGGAGCACCTGGTTTCAAAGTAGACGTAAAACGCTATGTAGAATTCTTAGTAGGTAAAACCCATCGCTCTGGTGTCAATGTAAGATTAGGCTATGAAGCGACCATGGATAGAATCAGAAAAGAACAGTTCGATGCCGTGATCGCGGCAACTGGTTCTAAACCTTCCGTACCACCGATCCCAGGTGTACAACAAGAGCATGTTAAGACATCAACGGATGTGCTTGTCAATAACGGTGTAGGGCAAAAGTCCGTCGTTATTGGTGGTGGCTTAGTTGGTTGTGAGACCGCTCTATCCATTCAAGAAGATTTCGGTGAAGAAGTCGTCATCATTGAATCCTTACCTGACATCTTAATGACGGTGCAGCATGCATTAAACAACGACTTGAAGCTAAGAGCTTTAATGAGAGAAAAAGCCATCGAAGTTCATTGTTCAGCAACAGTTAAAACCATTGGCAAGGACTATGTTGAGTACATTCAAGATGGTATCGTCCACAAAATCGACTGTGACTCCGTTGTATTAGCAACTGGTTACACACCGACAAGAGACTTAAAAGATTCTTTAGAAACGCTTGATGTTCCAGTTCGCTATGTTGGTGACTGTAAAGAGCCAAGAAAGATCTTTGATGCAGTCCACGAAGCATTCCATGCTGTCCGTATGTTGTTTACAGCATAAGTCCGATACGCTAAGAATTGAGAAGGTCTAGGCAATACGCTTAGACCTTTTCCTTTATCTCAAAGGGTTTGGAATCAATATAAAATTAAAATCTCTCACAAATTGCTTTGGAGAGGTTTTAAGTATCTGTCTCTATTCTTTAGGTGAGTGTAGATTACTTCTACTTGATCGTTTGATCTAGAAGGTCATCTGCACATCTTGGCGTTTATGTGCTTCAGCGAGGAAGAACTCACGTGCCACTTGGTTTTGCATGTTGGCGATGATGCTCGATGGGAAGGTGACGAGTAGTTGATTGAAGCTCGATACATTTGAGTTGTATAAGCGTCTGGCAGCTTGAAGGTGTGCTTCTGCATCATTGATGGATGCTTGTAGACCTGCAAATACCTCTGAGGATCTAAGCTCTGGGTAGTTTTCGACCAGGACGTTTAGGCGGCTCTCCATGAAGTCCATTTCAGCATTGGCTTCATTCTTCTCTGCTATGCTCATGCCTTGGCGTAGATTGATGACGCGCTCAAAGGTGCTTACTTCATGTGCTGCATAACCGCGAGTGACATCTAACATTTTTGTTAAGGTGTCATAGCGCTTGGTGAGTGCTACATCAATGCCCGATTCGCTTTCGTCGATCTTTACATTCATGCGTCTGAAGCGGTTACCTGTCGTGATCGCCCATACTAAGACGATTAAGACTAGTATTGCTAGGGGTATTAGAAATCTTTCCATGTTGTGTTCCTCCTACAGTTTAAATAAGTACTCGTTTTTCATGATCTCATCTAAGATGCCCGTCAAGTAAGCGATATCTTCTTCTTGTCTTGCTCTTAAGAGTGAGATGTCTTGTAGTTCTCTGTTATTGGCTTCGAATAAGTTTCTATTGTTGTTTATGGCAAGGTATATAAAACCTGATCCAAAGTGAATGTAAGTTGTGCCATGGGCTTTCTCATCCATCTGTGTGATGTATTCCATAAAATGAGGGGTCAAGATCAAGAAGGCTGTATGTCCATCTTGGCATTGGATTTGGAACTGTTTGTTAAAGGCTACGTTTTCTGTTTGGATGTTAGAACCACCACGATTGTTTAAGAACTGTCGTTCTCGTAAGACTAAGGGCGACGTGATCCCTCGATTATGTGTCAAGAAGATCATGGGGCCTTCAAAGATCTTGGTTCGATCTTGCTTTGTATTACCGTTTGCATCTGTTGAAGTAGAGACATCTTCTAAGAGGATATCACTAAACTCAATCGGATAACCTTTATAGCGTCCTTTGACGTAATCGCTGCCATTGATACGGTTCCAACCACGAACGAGCTTTAGTCGTTTGATGATGTGCTCATCAATATGTCGTTTATGGTCGTAGAGTTCAACATCAAAAGTATTGCTTAATAAATTGTACGTGATGTGTTCACTGATGAATGCCTTCAACTCATTTTTTCGCTTGTTGTAGAGTATAGTCGAGACAAAGATGAGGGCGAATAAGATGAATAAGAAGAAGAAAATAGATTGACCATATCGCAATAGACCTGGGCCAATGAAGAAATTCGACAGTATTGTAAGCACAAATAATACAATGGATCCAATATTTAAGATCCGGAAGGGAAGGAGACGTTTTTGGTAGTTTTGAATCTCTGTTTGGATGTCTTGCTCATTTAGCTTAGCATTCAGTTTAGGTTCAACATTCATAAAAACCTCCGATCTTAATGAGCTACTGTTGTCATGCAAAACGATTTCTTCTAATTAAGTATAGCA
>CAYXVJ010000227.1:0-3260 GCA_964468675.1 uncultured Oscillospiraceae bacterium | reverse complement strand
TTCGGCATCCACAACAGGGTCTAAAATCAATAGTTCAATCTCTTCGTAGCGAACGAACAAGTATTTATGTTCTAAGAACTCATCTTGATCCAATGCATCTTGAGCAGGGGTAATCTGGCTACGCTCAAAAATATCAACATCACTGATACCTGCGTGTCCCGTAGCAAGGCGGGTCAATAAAGGCTTACCAAACAAGTTGCTCATCTTCACAGAAGAGACCTCTTGGCCGATCGTTAATGTTGTATTTGAATTCACAGCCAGTGTAAAGTCATCTTCACTCGTAAGTTCAGGAATCGCATCAGCAATTTTAAACGTCCCATTAGCGTCCACATGGATCTGCAAGGTCCTCGTCATGCGTTGTGGTAAAATGCCTTCTTCAATTGCAGCGCCAAGGCTGCTTCTATCTGGCAATTCTACTCCTGTCGCATCTGTACCTTCCACTTCAACTTCTGTCGTCGAGTTATTAATAAATTCTGTGGTTACTGAATAACGAATATGAGATAAGTCAAAGGCTTCAATCTTCAAGCCTTGGCTCGTCACACGATAGTGATTGTAGTAATTTAAAGCGGATTTTGCCTTAGCAAGCTTAACCGTGCTATTGCTAGAGTCTGAATCAATCATCGTAGATAAGACTTCTGCATTTTGCTGCGAAATCGTACCAAAGTACGTCTGAGCGTAATCGTATAAGTCAATGATGTTTCTAACCCATTTTTTATTTAGGTAGATCATGCCTGTTTCACTTCGCTGCACAGCTATGGCAAGGCTCTCTACTTCACTTAAAGTAATAGGTGCCTCGAGCCAATGGTACGTGCTCGCTTCGGCAATCTCACGGAATTCTGGATCTACTTGGACAATCCGTGCAATCTGACGATCTCGCTCCGATAAGGTCATCGGCGAGAATGATGTAGGTGCAGATTTCAATGCCAAGTCAATTAGGCTAATGTAACGTTGAAATTCTTCAAAGCTTAAACCATCCAATTGAGCTGGAGGGATAGCTGCAAATGCCTCTTGCGTGGATATATTACCAGCTACTGCGTCTAAAATACGCTGCAAGATCTGATTGGCTGTCAGCCCTGATGCATTCTCCGGAATTGGTGTTGGCGTGAGATCTGGAAGATCCAAGGTTTCTTGACTAACAGTCTCATCAATATCAGTACCTAAAGCAGATGTAAAAGGTTTATAGTCGTAGAGATAGCGTAAAGAGATGCCGAAAATTAGCCCAAGCGTAATCGCTAGGGCTAAAAAAGACTTTAACGGCCGATATAGCCGATCATTTAATTTTCCATCTCGCTTCTTTCGCACATTGCTCACCTACCAGTTGTCATCCTACTATTATTATTAACCAGTTAAGATGATTAAGCAATGCCAGATGATGCAAATTTTACGTTAACAATTTGTCTCTAAGCTTTTTCCGAGCTCTTGCAAGCGCACTGATCGTTTGTTTTTCTTCCAGTTTTAAACGTTTTGCAATCTCAGCTGTACTTAAGCCTTTCAAACTTTGCATGAGGACTTGCAATTCACGATTGCTAAGTGTCTGTGACATAGTCGTTGCGATCTCTTTGGCCGCTTCTCTAGCTTCGATACGATCCAATTGATTCGCTTTTGCTTCAGGACTATGCGCCATCGCCTCTGCTTCTATCGCGTCTTGTACAAACCCATCGTAAGACTCTGATTGAGACAAGGACTTAGACTCGTTTAACGTACGCTGCTTGCCTGCTTGATCACGTCTTAAAGCATCGATAATGGCATTGTGTACCGTCGTCTTTGCTAAAGCCGAAAAAGGGTTTCCCACACGTATGTCAAACAGTCGAACCGCTTTAAATAAACCGATCATACCTTCTTGAATCAAATCATCGTGGTCACCACCAGTCAGAAAGTATTGACCTGCTAAACGACGAACCAATGGTTTATAGCGCACCAAGAGCAGCTCAAAGGCTTCAGCAAAATCCTGTTGAGCTGCCATGACGAGTTCTTCATCGGACATCAATTCACTATGTTCGATCACTTTGCTCCTCTTTGACGCGTAATTTCATAAATAACAATACCTGTTGCAACTGCAGCATTTAGGGAGTTAATCTTGCCCTTCATCGGAATGGATACCACGTAATCACAGTTCTCTTTAACGAGCTCACGCATACCCTCTCCTTCACTACCAATAACAACTGCTAAGGGACCACTTAGATCCGTATCACCTACAGGTGAACTGTCTTCTAAAGCTGTTCCTGCAATCCATAAGCCCTTGTCTTTTAAATCTTTCATTGTCTGAACAAGGTTAGTCACACGAGCACAAGGGACGTGTTCGATTGCTCCAGCAGACGCTTTAGCAACGATCGCATCTAGACCTACAGATCTACGTTTCGGAATGATAACTCCGTGTGCACCTAAAGCATCGGCAATACGGAATACAGAGCCCAGGTTATAGGCATCTTGAATTTCATCCAAGACCAAGACCAGTGGATCTTCACCTTTTTCCTTCGCACGCTCTAATATTTCATCAACTTCAACATAAGCTTGAACTGCTGCTTGAGCAATTACACCTTGATGTGCATTGGTTAGTGATAAGCGATCTAAAGCCTGCTTATCTACTTCCATAATAATGCCACCGATCTCCTTAACCTCACGGATTAGCTCCGCAACGATAGGATCAAAACGGCCATCTTTTGGCTTCATTACCCAAAGCTTATCGATTGTACGACCAGCTGCTAAGGCTTCTTTAATCGGATTACGTCCTTCCAGACGATCTTCTCTAATCTCAGCTTCTACAGCTGATCTACCTGCATCAGACATTTCATTTGGGTCAGTTAACTTATCTTGGTTCACAGCAAACTTTTTGTTATAACGAGGCTTCACAAACATACCAGTTGCGCTGACTCCCGTGCGGTAGCCCTCGTCATCCAAATGTGTGGATTCCTTGTATGCATCTTGAGGTTCACCTTGCTGACGCGCTCTATAAGAGCCATCACGTCTTGGTCCACGGTTGTCTCTATCACCGTATTCACGTCTTGGTCCACGGTTATCTCTGTCGCCGTATTCACGTCTTGGGCCACGGTTGTCTCTGTCGCCGTATTCACGTCTTGGGCCACGGTTGTCTCTATCGCCGTATTCGCGTCTAGGGCCACGGTTGTCTCTATCGCCGTATTCACGTCTTGGGCCACGGTTGTCTCTATCGCCGTACTCACGTCTTGGTCCACGGTTGTCTCTGTCACCGTATTCACGTCTTGGGCCACGGTTGTCTCTATCGCCGTACTCACGTCTTGGTC
>CAYXVJ010000226.1:0-3273 GCA_964468675.1 uncultured Oscillospiraceae bacterium | reverse complement strand
TACCATAGAGAACTCTTCTTATCTGCACTCGTAGAGTTTAGAGATCTAGTAACGGCTGCTGTCGGCAAGAGTGCCGTAAAAGTTTGTATCGAAAATACAGAAGGCTGGGAGAGCTACGAACGTGAAGGCATCGACTGTTTATTACAGAGCCAAGCTTTTGGCCTTACCTTTGATATTGGCCACGACCATGCAGTTAAGGATCAAGATTTAGACTTCTTCTATACCCATCAAGATAGACTTCACCATATGCATGCACACGATGGCTACGGACAAATAAACCACCAAGCTCTAGGCACCGGTGACATTAAACTGTTTGATCGCTTGAACTTTGCTAAAGCTCAAGATGCTACGGTAGTCCTTGAAACCAAGACAATTGAAGCGATGTCTGAGTCTGTCAATTGGCTTAAAAGCAATCAGTACTTAGCGCCATGAACTTAAGGAATATTAAAGCTTTTCTAATCAATTTCCAATCTAAGCCTAGTTTTACTCCCATCTAGCCTTGTTAAGCTATAGGCAGCAGTTAAGGGAGTGGCAAAACTTGCCACAGGTACAGTGCTAGTCGCACTAAAGGAGTAGACAGATGATTGATTTTGATAAAGTTGAAAAACTAAAAGAGAGAACCGGCATCACCTATGAAGCTGCCAAAGCAGTTTTAGAAGAAACAAATGGTGATATCTTAGACGCCTTTATCCTCTTAGAGCAAAGAGGCGAGATTCCAGTTGAAGGACCACAAAAAGAAAGTGATGCTAAGACCAACACCGCAGATTCAACGAGTGACTACAGTACACAAGGTCATAGCTACACACATGGCTACCAAGAGTCTTCGGATTCAAATCAGTACAGAGCAACGGATACAGCTGACCATATTACCTTCGGTGAGATTGTTGGTAGAGTCTTTCGCTTCATTGGTAAATTAATCCACAAAGGAAACCAAAACAGCTTTCATGTCAGACGGAACAATGAGGAGTTTGTCTCTGTACCGGTTACGATACTCGTGATATTACTCATCGTGGCCTTCTGGATTACACTACCTCTTCTCATCATCGGGCTCATCTGTGGCTTCCAATATAGCTTTATGGGACCAGACCTTGGCACAGATCAGGTCAATTCAGCCATGCATAACGTGTCTGACGCCACACAAAAAGCAGTCTATAATATGAGAGAGGCTGCCGATGATTTTGCAAAGGATGTAAAAAAGGGCAAAGCAGCCGAAGATAAAGCAGAAGGTAGAGACAAAGTATATGAAGAAGGCCAAGATTCTACTCATTGAAGATGAGGAAAAAATCGCACGCTTTATTGAACTTGAACTAACATTTGAGGGCTATGAAATCCACAAAGCATTCAACGGAAGAGACGGGCTAGCCGAAGCGCAAGCCCGCTCTTTTGATTTAATTCTCTTGGATATTATGCTGCCAGGCTTAAATGGACTTGAGGTATTAAGACGCCTGCGTAAACAATCCGATGTGCCTGTCATTATGCTAACGGCAAGAGATGAAGTCATGGACAAAGTTACAGGCTTAGATGCTGGTGCCAACGATTACATCACCAAGCCATTTGCCATAGAAGAGTTATTAGCACGTATTAGAGCCCACTTAAGAATCAGTCAAGATGATTTAGATGAGGACGATACAACGCTCCGTGTTGGCTCTTTATGGATTGATGAAAGTAGCCGTGAATGCGGTTACGATGAGGATGTAATTGATTTAACGAAAAGAGAGTTTGATCTCCTCCATTGCTTGGTAGAAAATCAAGGCCGCGTGCTTAGTCGTGAACAGTTACTCGAACAAGTTTGGGACTATAGCTTTGATGGTGGTACGAACACAGTGGATGTCTACATCCGCTACCTACGCGCTAAAATCGAAGAACCTTACAATGTTAAGTTTATCCGTACCGTCAGAGGCGTCGGCTACATGATCAAGGAATAAAAGATTAAAGATGACTAAAGAAAAACAAGCACCATTAGGCGATAAAGTACGCTCCTCCTTGGTTCTTAAATTGAACCTCCGTATGTTAAGAGGGCTTATTTCCGCCTTTTTCTTGATCAATATCTTGGTGTTTTCCCTCTTACTTCTAACGATCGTTTATCGGATCAACTTAAACAACGAAAGACTCTTTAACACCTATTCAATTGAAGACTTGATCGAAGACCCTACTCCTGCAAGCTTAGTAGGTTATGAAGAAAAGAAGATTTTGAGGAATTTAGGCGATATCATTCCAATAGATGGTGATGCCAATCTTAGACCATACATGAAGCAAGATGGTTTTTCTCACCGCTTCTTCTACCCAGAAGATACAGCAGAGACCAGTTTCAGAGAACGCTTTCATGAATTTCGTTATGAAATAGAGCTGGAATCAGGAGATAAGCGAGTCTTGCTGTCTATGCCAATCGGTTTAGACATAGAGATAGCCTTCTGGTTAATCTTAGCCTTAGCATTTATCGAGATCTTGATCGTCTTAACGAAGGCTCGGACTAACACCAGAGCTGTTAGAAGAATCCTAGCACCTCTAGCTGAACTATCCGCTGCAACCAAGACATTACAACAAGTAACGAGCAGTCAAACAGCTCTAGATGAGCAAGAGCTCGAATCTTTGGCTTTAGAATTGCAAGACATCGATGCCAGCAGTTTGGATAAGCGTTTGAATTTAAAAAGCGATCAAAACGAACTGCAAGACCTCACGTCTGCCATCAATGGCATGCTCGATCGTGTTCGCCAAAGCTATCAATCGCAAATACGTTTTGTCTCTGATGCCTCCCATGAACTACGCACTCCGATTGCCGTCATTCAAGGCTATATCAATCTATTGGATCGATGGGGTAAAGAGGATGAAGCGGTTAGAGACGAAGCAATAACTGCGATCAAAACTGAAACGGAGAGCATGAAGCTTTTAATCGAGCAACTCCTCTTCTTAGCCCGTGGTGAAAACCATAGCATGAAATTAAAACCAGAGCGTTTCTTAGCGTCCACATTAGCCGATGAGATTATTAAAGAAGCAAAATTAATCGATAAGACTCATGAGTATACATTTATTTTAAATGAAGATGCTGAGGTTTTTGCAGATAAGCAATACATCAAGCAAGCGATCCGTATTCTCATCGATAACGCTGAGAAGTACTCTCCTGATGGTGAAAACATCTTATTGAAAGTCGATAAGAAAGATCAAACCGTTCGTTTTGAAGTGCAAGACCATGGTATCGGTATTGACTCTGAGGATGTGCTCCATATTTTTGATCGTTTTTATCGTTCAGACGAGTCCAGAGCCAGAACGACAGGT
>CAYXVJ010000225.1:1374-3285 GCA_964468675.1 uncultured Oscillospiraceae bacterium | reverse complement strand
TCGATCACATCGGTGTTGTTTTACTCGATCCCTCAAAGTTTACTGCTGTAGATTTTGACATTGAACTCATCTATACTATATGTCGTTTAATTGGAAGGCTAGCCTTCCCTATCTTTGCTTTCTTAATCGTTGAAGGTATTGTGCATACAAGAAATGCTTGGACATATATCGCTAGATTAACAGTATTTGCTTTTGTCTCTGAGATCCCCTTTGATCTAGCTACCTCTGGCTTGGCATTTAACTTTGCCAATCAGAATATCTTCTTCACTTTAGCCTTAGCTGCATTCTCCCTTCATCTACACAGATTACAAAGAAGTGAAGTGTTGAGGTGGGGCGTCTTAATTTTTGCACCTTTAATGGCCTGGCTCATCTCTAGTGACTACAACTGGTATGGAGTTGTTGTTATCTACTCTTTCTACTTATTCCGTGAATGGAAGCTCATTAGAAACTTAATTACTGGAAGCTTACTTATTGCTCAATGGACAGCTGTAGGTGCACTCATTCCAATAAGCTTTTATAATGGAAAGAGGGGACGTCAAAACAAGTATTTCTTTTACATCTTCTACCCTGCCCATTTGTTACTCTTGTGGGCAATCAAAAGAATGATATAAGTAGGTGTATCTATGACACAATCAAAAGCCATCGTCATCATCAACCCAACAGCTGGTAAAGAAGAAGCTATGGACCATATAGAACGCATTAAAGATACCTTGCAATTACACTTTTCTGAAGTTGAAATCAAAGAAACAAGGGATAGTAATGATGCACGCCGCTTTGCCAAGGAAGCTTGTACAGATCTTGTTGAAGCAGTATTTGCTGTAGGCGGTGATGGCACAGTAAACGAAGTCTTGTCTGGCCTAGCCGAAGAAGAGTACAGACCAAAACTTGGTATATTCCCTGCTGGTACCTTTAATGCTCTAGCTAGAATGCTTCGTATCCCTCTTGACTTAGAAGCTGCCATTCAAAACTTTGATCCTAAATTAGTCCTACCAATAGACATTGGACGCGTCAACGATAAGTACTTTGCCTGTGTCCTTAGCATCGGTGATATCTCAGATGCAATCCATGACGTATCGTCTAGCGAGAAGTCAGACTCTGGTATATTCGCTTATATTAAGCATGTCGCTGCTAAGCTAAAGCACATTGAACAACTCCCCTTAAAACTTACAATCGATGGCGAACAAGTTGAAGATGAATTTAGTCATCTACTCGTATTACTTGCAGATCGTTTAGGATCACTACAACTCTTTAAGGATGGATCTGATATCAGTGATGGCAAGATGAACCTAGTTCTTGTTAAAAGTCAGAACTTAAAGGATGCCTTATCTTTACTACCCGATCTCATTGCAGGGCAAATAGATGAGAGTGGACAAGTCATCTATCGCCAAGTAAAACACATAGAAGTTAGCAGCATTGACGACATCTTGTCAGACATTGATGGCGATGAAGGACCTAAGTTACCATTAACGATAGATGTATTAGAAAGACACATCAATGTTTACTATGGCAGTGAATCACTGATAGATGAAATGAATGAATAAGCAGAGATTTGGAGGATAAGATGAAAACAGTAGTCATTACAGGTATTGCTCAAGGGATTGGACAGGTACTAGCACAAGGCTTTACGGATAGAGGCTGGCAAGTGCTCGGTATCGATGTAAAGGATAATGCGGGTTTTGTAGGAGAAATCAGTCAAAAAGAAGATCTAGACAAATTTCTAGCGTGGATCAGAAAGCAAACTGATACAGTCGATCTCTTAATTAACAATGCGATGCAATCAGGCGGCGGTATACATGATGCAACATACGAAAGCTTTAGTCGTACGCTCGCCATAGGTGTAACCGCTCCCTTTTATCTAGCCCAGCAACTAGAAGAACAGTTTAGCAAAGACGCCTCCATCATCAACATCTT
>CAYXVJ010000225.1:272-1364 GCA_964468675.1 uncultured Oscillospiraceae bacterium | reverse complement strand
ATACAGAAAGTTATTCTGCAGCCAAAGGTGGATTAAGAGCCCTTACACATAGCCTCATGGTCTCCTTAGCAGGCAAGGTACGAGTTAACGCCATTGTCCCTGGTTGGATCGATACAACAGGCTCCTCTTTTAGTGATGCAGATATGAAGCAACATCCATCAGGAAGAGTGGGGCAGCCAGAAGACATTTTAAACGCAGCTCTCTTCTTAGCGGATCCAAAGAACAGCTTCATTAATGGCGAAGAGCTATTCGTTGATGGCGGCATGAGTAAGCTTATGGTCTATCACGGTGATGAGGGTTGGACTCTTGACCTTTGATTGTGTACTATTTCATTTTGAAATAGATGACTAAGCATACGTTATCCAATAGCAAGCACTCTATAACTGCTGATATAAGCAGTACCAAAGCTTTATGGATAGAATGGCTTTAGTCACTCAATACAGTAGTTTAAAGGGGCTTTATCCATGCAAAACCTAATTGCATTAAGCAGTTCATTTATATATATATTCATTGTTTTAATTTGTGCTACCCTGGTGGCCAAATACAGTAAAGGTGCAAGCGAGACCTCTAGAAAGCTCGTACACATTCTTGTTGGTAACTGGGTATTCTTAACGCCTTTGTTCCAAGATTTATGGGCTGTAGTATTAGTTCCTTTCAGCTTCATTCTCATCAACAGCCTCAGCATGAAATATAAACTCATCCCTGCCATGGAACGAGACGATGACAGTTTAGGCACTGTCTATTACGCCATTAGTTTGTTTGTCTTATCTGGAGCAGGCTTTATATTTAACTGGCCTCGCCTCCCCTATATCGGTGTACTTACCATGGCCTACGGTGATGGCTTAGCTGCCGTCATCGGACAAAAGTATGGTAAGAGATTGCCATTTAAGTTTGCACCCAATAAGTCTCTTCTGGGTAGCTTGATTGTTGCACTTGTCTCTTTCATCGTAACAGCATTCGTACTCTACGTTGTAAGAGATACTAGTTTAACTAGAAGTGATTTATGGAAATTATATTTCTATTCTCAAGGCTTTGTAACTGGATTTAACTATACAAAACAAGAAGGTCCTGGATATGCATTCAGTATGATCC
>CAYXVJ010000225.1:0-262 GCA_964468675.1 uncultured Oscillospiraceae bacterium | reverse complement strand
TCTGCCACTTATCTTACTCATCTCACTTGCCACAGCCATTGTATCTAGTGGCATTGAGCTTGTAGGCAACAAAGGCTGTGATAACTTAAGTCTTCCATTAGGATCTGCCCTATTCGCAGAACTATCTATTCGCTTTGCATCACCTGGATTGCTGATCTATATGCTTCTTTGTATCACCATCTTAGTTTTCGCCTATCGTAAAGATTCGATAACAGCATCCGGCATCATCGCAGCTATACTCACTGCAATTACTTTGTTCACT
>CAYXVJ010000224.1:0-3291 GCA_964468675.1 uncultured Oscillospiraceae bacterium | reverse complement strand
AAAGAAGAAAACTAACAACCTTTCAAATATTTAAGGGAGCTCATGGCTCCCTTAATCATGTAGATATACAATTAGAATTACTGTCTTTTATCGAAGCGTTTCTCATATATGAGAAAACCTATACCTCCTATAGCAAAGGCTGCAGCTAACACAATAAACAAGTCGATTAACCAAGATGGTAGTAAATCCCCTGTCAAGGGCGGATTAGTAATCTCTGCTCCTTCTCCACCAGGCTTAGATTCACTAACTACCTCACCACCAACTCCTGATTCAGGAGTGATACTTGTTGGTATTGCTTCATCTTCCGTCGTTCCTGTTGCTTCAGTCTTTGACGGTTCTGTTTCTAATGATTCTATCTCTGTGGGCACTGGCTCCGTTGGTTCAGTCTCTACTGGCTCTGTCTTTACTGGCTCTGACTCTGTTGGCTCCGTCTCTGTTGGTTTTGTTTCTACCGGTTCTGTCTCTGTTGGTGAAGTTTCTGTTGGTTCTGTCTCTACTGGTTCTGTCTCCGTTGGTTCAGATTCTGTTGGATCTGTTTCTACTGGCACTGTCTCTGTTGGCTCAGATTCTGTTGGATCTGTTTCTACTGGCTCTGTCTCTGTTGGATCAGTTTCTGTTGGTTCTGTCTCTGTTGGTTCAGTTTCCGTTGGATCTGTTTCTACCGGCTCTGTTTCTGTTGGTTCTGTTTCTACTGGATCTGTCTCTACCGGCTCTGTTTCTACTGGATCTGTCTCTGTTGGCTCAGATTCTGTTGGATCAGTTTCCGTTGGTTGTATCTCGGTATCAACTTCATTAACAACAGTTAGCTCTATAGGTTCTAGATTTGTAGTTGATTGAAATTCCCATCGATGAGATTCACCACCGATCGTTACCTTATCGGCAATAATGCTGCCGTCTAAATTCGCATCGGTAGTCACATGTGCTCCTGTTGCTAAAACGGATCCTTGGAAAGGTCTATTAATGTTTATGGTTTCGACCTCGTTAGAGAAGTTCCATAACAATTTTGCATCTAGAAAATACTCTGTTTCTTTATTAACTCGTTCAACGCCATCTATACTTAGCTTAATTTGAGATTCTATTTGTAGTGTCTTTTTTCCATCTGTAATGACATTGAATATATAACTTGGTCCATCAGTTGTCATACCAGTAATATATAAAGGTGTATTTGCCTCAAGTAGACTTGCATCGATATCCACGTAAACGGTTGCGTTTGAATTAATAGATTCTTCTACAACAAAACCATGTAAGCTTTGGTCTAAAAGATAGCCTGTCGGTGCAACAACTTCCTTGAAATAATATTGACCACTGCTCAGGGTAAGTTCAATCAACCCTTCAGCATCACTTCGATAAACATCATCGTTTAATTTTACATCTGTGTCTAAAGGATTCTTTGCATCTCCTTGGTATAAATCAAAAGCTGCTCCTTTTAAAGGATTCCCTAAGTCATCTACTTTCTTTAATCTTACAAGCTGATTTGCTTTATGGTCTAAAATGATGCCAGATACATCAACGGTTCTTTTATTTTGATCACTCGTATCGATCACAATACCTGCTGCTTTGCTTGCTTGATGGAACTGATCAGATTGCTCCCTTAAAGCAGTAAAGACTTCATCAAAGTCGATATATACGTTATCTCCCTGATCTTGATAGATTTCATCTAACTTAAGGTTATCAAGTTTACTTCCTGCAATAGCTGCAGCTGTATTGTTATCCACAAGCGAAAGATTAACACTGCTACCAAACACAACTTTATTTTTGCGCTGTGTTGTTTGCTTAACAAAAGAGGAAGAGGCGATCATGTCGAGCTTTTGAATGTAAAAAAGATCTAGTGGTACATGCGTACTCTCATTTTTAATTACAGTTCCAAAATTTTTAGTTTCCTTAAGGTGCTTGGTAGCAATATTCCCATTCACATGAACGGTATTGGATACTTCATTGCTAAATATATGGAAATGTTTGGCCAGCTCAAAAGGACTGTTAAAGTCTAAATCGTCTTTAACAGTAGTACTAGCCTGTGGAAATTGTAATGAATCTTGTGTACGGTCTAAAGCAGTCACAATATTAGGCACAAGATTTACTAAGAGCAAAACAGATACGATCGCGAATGACGCAACCCTACACTTCATTTTCTTCATATGAAAGAGACTCCTATCTGTGAATAGTTAAATATAGCAAAGTAAATTTACTAAGTTTAACTCATTATAAGAATCCTTTCTCGCAAATTCCTCTCAAAAATTGCTCAAAATGATCAAAATGTGTTTACTTCATAAACAATATGGCAATATTCTGTAAGCACTATTCACGTTATGCCAGATTCACAGTTTCTTCCCCACTAAATTAAAGTAATACAAAGCTAACGAATGTTGATACAGCACTATAAATTAGCTAACAACGATTCGTATAGTTTTACCGTTGATTCACTAGGCTTTAAATTCAACTCTTTTACGACTGCATCTTCAAATGTTGTATAGACTTGAACCATGCTGAGTTTCTTACCTTGTATAGCATAAATACGCATCAATCTATTGACCGCCCATTCATCGCAAGAATCTAGAAATATTAATTGTTGAAGCAGCAACTCTGCTTGATCAAAAAGATCAGCACTTAGGTAAGATTCAATCTCTTGACGCATTGCACGAACATATATAGTTTCGCAATGTTCTCTATCGGCATCTACCCATGCGAAGTCAGCCGTTCCATACAGAGGCCCTGAATAAAGCTCTAATAATCGATTGATATGACTTTGCTCTGTCATCGAATCTGTATTCATAGACGATGCAATGGTATCGAACTCTACGTACTCACAATAGAATTTAGATACATCCAAGCGATAGGTTTGATGTTCACGTAATAAAACACCATCCGCACCAAACTCCTTTAATGCTTGACGTGCTCGATTGACAGTACTGTGTAGGTTATGTTCCATGCGTTTTGCAGGCATTTGTGGCCATAGCGATTCACAGATTGTCCACTTGTCGTTTGTCTTATTATAGTTTAGTGCTAGATAAGCAATTAATTCACGTGCTTTTGCCGTAGGCCACTTCACCGCTTGATTCGCATCGTTAATAAATACATCAAAGCCATTAAAGCTCTTAATGGTCCAGGTCTTCTCATCTTTTTGATCAAAACTTGCGATCTTATTCAACCTATCCAAGCACTCTTTTATACCGTTATGAGTTACAGGTTTTAAGAGGTAGTGAACAGCATCTATTGTAAATGCATCGATGGCGTATTGTCTGAAAGCAGTAATAAAGACGACTTGGATATTTTTATCCAAAGTCATAGCAAGCC
>CAYXVJ010000223.1:0-3312 GCA_964468675.1 uncultured Oscillospiraceae bacterium | reverse complement strand
TATCCATCAAGTTGAATTAGTTGGCTTTGAAGCAGATGACTTAATTGACTCCTTTGCTAAGATCGCCTCTGATGCCGGTGTAAACGTCAGGATATTAACGGGTGATAAAGATAGCTATCAACTCATCAGAGACGATGTTCAAGTCATTATGCCTGGCGCTAGAGCCAGCCTGGGAGATAAGCTCGTTGACCGTGAAGCATTCCAAGAGATCTATGGCATCACACCAGAACAGTTCATTGATGTGAAAGCCATCATGGGCGACAGCTCAGACAACATTCCTGGTGTAAAAGGCATCGGAGAGAAAGGTGCGCTAGCACTGATTTCAAGCTATGGCAGCTTAGATGAGGTATACGAA
This sequence comes from uncultured Oscillospiraceae bacterium, assembly GCA_964468675.1. Lineage (GTDB taxonomy): Bacteria > Bacillota > Clostridia > Saccharofermentanales > Fastidiosipilaceae > CAYXVJ01. Next base: position 2,957 of record CAYXVJ010000223.1, on the reverse strand, counting down.
CATTTAGATGAGCTAAAACCTGGACAACGTAAGAATTTAATAGAACATAAAGAGATGGCATATTTATCCCAGCAGCTCGCCACCATTATTCTAGACGTCCCCATGGAACTCAATTTAGAGGCAGCCCGCTTAAACGATAAGTTCAACCCTGAAGCCTTGCAGATCTTTAGGTCTTTCGGCTTTAACAGCCTCATCAAGCGTTTTGAACTGGATAGAGGTCTTGATCTAGATGAGATCCAAGCTACCTTGAATATAGACGAAAAAGAGCAACAGTATACATCCGATTTAATCGGTGAGACACTTACTTGGCCCAGCCAAGCCTCGGTTACGAGAAGTGACTTTGAGACGATCCTTGAATTTGTTAAGGCTAAAGATAAGGGCAGCAGTGTAAGCATTAGCGTTGTTAAAGAAGTAGATAAACAAGGCAACACTGCAGTGAGCTGTGCTTATTTGAAGTCCGATGATGAAATCCTATTAGAGCCACACCTCAGTTTGGACGATCTCCAAGTATTGGTAGATACAGTGTTAGAACGTGAACTGCTCTTGATTGGCTATGACTTAAAACGCTACCTTCGTCTTGTCCAAACAAGCATGAAGATGCAAGTCTTCGATATTATGTCCGCTTCATACTTGTTATCACTGCAAGACCATTATGCCAAAGAAGAGGACTTAATCTTGGCCCTAACAGGACAAGCATCAGCAGAATATAAATTTAACAGTTTAGTTCTAGATGCTGCAAAGCTAGAAGAAGATGCTTCGGTACTTTTAGATAGCGGGCAAGACATTTTACAATTAGCTGAGGACAAAGCCATTGCTTCAGCATTTTGGTCCATGCATCTACAAAAACCATTGGAACAGGCTCTAAAGGCTAGAAACCTATGGAATCTTGCAAGCACATGTGACATGCCCCTTGTGGTGTGCCTCTCTCAAATAGAGTACAAAGGCTTCAAATTAGACGTCTCCATCTTAGATGAATTAAACGATGAATTTACCGTTTCTATCGATCGCTTAGAAGAGGAAATTTTTGAACTTGCTGGTAAGGAGTTTACCATTAACTCACCAAAGCAATTGGGTGATGTACTCTTTGTTGACTTGGCATTACCGTCTGGTAAGAAGGGGAAGTCGGGGAATTACTCAACAGCACAAGCTGAGCTTGATCGCTTGAGGCTGATGCACCCGATCATTGATAAAATTACAGACTACAGACAGCTTACAAAATTAAGATCAACCTTTATTGAAGGCTTGGTTAAATATGTAGACCCCAAAGATGGTCGTATCCATTCCAACTTCAATCAAAACTACACAAACACTGGTCGCTTATCGTCAACCGATCCTAACTTGCAAAATATACCAGTAAGGCAAGCTGTAGGTCGAGAGATTAGAAAGGCATTTGTAGCTGAAGACGGTTATATCTTACTGGATGCCGACTATTCACAAATTGAATTAAGACTCTTGGCTGAGCTATCAGGTGATGCTGCGATGACCAAGGCATATCAAGAAGGCGAAGACATCCACCGCTTGACTGCCACAAGGATCTTTCATGTCGATCTAGAGGATGTAGACGATGAATTAAGATCTAGAGCTAAAACCATTAACTTTAGCATCGTGTATGGTATTTCTGACTTTGGTCTTGCCCAGCGTTTGGGCTTGACAGTCAGTGAAGCCCATCAATACATTGAGAACTACTACGCTGGATACCCTGCTGTAAAACCTTTTATGGATCAACAAATTAAGCTCGCCAAAGATCGCGGCTATTCTGAAACAATCTATGGAAGAAGACGCTATATCCCAGAGCTCCAGTCAAAGAACAGAAACTTGCGCCAATTTGGTGAACGTGTTGCCATGAATAGCCCGGTTCAAGGTACTGCCGCCGACATCATACGCGTGGCGATGGTGAGATGTGCGATTCGTTTGGAAGAAGAGGGCATTGATGCAAGACTTGTATCCCAAGTCCATGACGAATTGATCATTGAAGCGAAGCTAGAAGATCAAGACTTAGCAGCTAGCATACTACAAGAGAGTATGGAAGGTGCAGCCAAGTTATCCGTACCTTTGGAAGCAGAAGTAAGTATGGGTTACAGCTGGTTTGATGCGAAGTAATCTAGTTTAGAAGGAATGAATATATGTTTGTTGTTGGAGTAACAGGTGGTATTGGAACAGGGAAGAGTACCGTTTCTAAGATCTTAAACAAGATGGGTTTACAGGTTTTAGATGCAGATCAGATCTCACATGATGTCACAGGTAAAAATGGCGCTGCAGTCGCTGAAATCATCCTCCATTTTGGTGAAGGGATTTTGAATGAACAAGGTGAGATCGATCGAAGACTATTAGGGTCTATTGTCTTTCAAGATAAGAATAAACTCGATCTCTTATCTGAAATTGTGCATCGTCAGGTCATTAAAACGCTTCAAGAAGAGGTAGCCAAGCTTGAAAAAAAGAAAGTCAAAGCTTTGGTACTTGATGTACCGATACCTGTAAAAGAAGGTTTTTTAGATCTATCCGATCATGTGCTAGTGGTTTGGGCTAAGCCCGAGCTTAGAATCTCGCGTCTTGCCAAACGGGGCATGGGTAGGGAAGAAGCATTACGTCGCATGGCGATGCAAATGACAGAAGAAGAATATAGCCGCCTCGGTCACGAAGTGATCCGAAATGACGGCTCATTAAAAGAGTTGATTGATATGGTGGAGGCTTTTGCTAAGCGTGAGTTACGTAGTCGAGGTATTCCTCTAAAGCAATTAAGCCTTGAGGATCTAGAGTGTCTAGGACTTGCACGAGAAAAAGACTATCTAGACGTTGAAGCGGAATAAGACGACATCACCATCTTTAAACACATATTCTTTACCTTCTGAACGATACAATCCTTTTTCTTTAGCGACCTGTATGCTGCCACAAGCCATCAGGTCGTTATAAGAAACAACTTCAGCACGGATGAAACCGCGTTCAAAATCACTGTGGAT
>CAYXVJ010000222.1:663-3343 GCA_964468675.1 uncultured Oscillospiraceae bacterium | reverse complement strand
CAAACTTCTCTGCCACTAGACAAAACACCATTGGTTGGTTCTTACTAAACATGCTGTTCTTATGGGATGAAGTCTGTTTGCGTAGTTACGATAAATGGGCTCAGGCAAACGGTTCGTCCATCAAGATCTGGCTCGATACCTGTAGTGAATATGAAGCACTCTTAAGCCTAGCTGCAACAAGTCAATGCTATAGCAAGTCCACTTGGCCGACGTTAACAGACAGTGCTAAACCCCAAATGTTTGCTAAGGACTTAAGGCATCCTCTCTTACCCAACGAACAAGCCGTTGCCAATGATGCGGTATTAGAACACAAAAACACCATCATCACTGGCTCTAATATGTCAGGCAAGACGACTTACCTGCGCTCCATTGGCTTATCTGTCTTAATGGCTCAAGCAGGCGCAATGGTCCCTAGTAGCGACTACAGTATTTCTAACTTCACCTTACACAGCTCCATTCGAGTAGACGACAACGTCAACCAAGGCATATCTGGATTTTATGCCGAGATTCTACGCATCAAAGAGATGGTTCTTGCCCATGAGACAAATAAACCTTCTATGTTTTTAATCGACGAGATCTTTCGTGGTACAAACTCTGCTGACCGCATTGCAGGTAGCAAGGCTGCGATACAAAAACTCTCAGGTGAGCATGTACTCCTCTTAGTGTCTACACACGATTTTGAACTTTGTGATTTAGAATTCGATCCAGATATCTTAGCCCATAACCGCCATTTCTCTGAACACTACATAGAAGATGAGATCCACTTCGATTACAAAATTAAAAACGGACGTTCTGAAAGTACGAACGCCCGCTTCCTCTTAAGATTGGCTGGAATAGAAACTTAATCTTGTATCGTTTATAACTCCGTTACGTTAACAGAGTACTTCTCTAGCATATAAGCCGGGTTATAGCCTTCTTTTGAGCGCCTTAAGCCTGGATCGCCTAAGTCCTCTTCACGGTTAATAAAAACTATTTCATCGGTTTGCATCATCTCAGCAAAGTGTTGGCTTAATACAGGATAGACACCTGGGATGTCGGTTCTTGCTTTTTCGGTGTGAACAATCAAGGTATCACCAATGACTTCACCAATGGTAAAGCCTAAAACCATATCACCTAATTTCAAGACAGCTCCCTGCATACCATAGGTATCGTAGTTGTCTAAGACCTCAATGATTTTAACCGTCTCTTCTTGAACCATTTCGTCGTCTTTGTCGTAGTCTTCGCTAAATGTTTGGAAGAACGCTTTAATGTCTGCCAAATCTTCTGTTTCGATCTTCTCAAAGTGATAACCTGGGTAACTTCTAATGAAGCGGTTGACATGGTTTCGTTGCGAACTATATTTTTTACCGCGCTGGGCAATAAAGGCGTCTGCCTCATACATATAGTCCCACCAATCTCTTGTGGTTTCACTTTCAATTGCTGTAAACACAGCTTCAAGCTCTGGTAAACGCTCTTTTGTCACGGCTACAAAAGAGGGCAATGTACCCTTATCTTTCGCATCTTCTTTGATCGCTTCTAAAGCTGCTTTTGCATCTCCACCTAACGGCATCATAAAAGCGTCGTCTTGGTTAAAATACTTCATCTTAATGACGAGGCTGTCACCGACTATTGCATATGACTTGTCAAAATAGTCGCGCCACATCAGGACATCAGCCACTGTATCGTCACAGCTTCTGGTCTTACTTTCTAAAATATAAGGACGCAAATGGTCGATGTCGTCTAGAGTCATTCTTTTAAATTCCAGCATATATTGGACAATCCTATCTTTCTTCGTAGCTTTGCTACAATTATAGTATATTGTAAGTATAATCAACTGCTAACAAAAAAGTTAGTAACGTTAGGAGACATTCAAATGGAAAAAGCAAAAGGATTAGCTAAAAGGCATGAAGTTCCTGTAGATGAGACATGGGATCTTACTTTATTGTTCCCTACCGTCGAAGCATATGAAGATGCACTTCGTAAAACAAACGAAGAGGGTTTAGCATTCGTCGATACCTGGGCAACGAAAATTAAAGATGCAGATGCAAATGCATTGGTCACCATGCTGTCAGAATATGAAGCACTCTACGAAAAGGCAATTAAAGTTAGAACATATACCTCACTAGAGACATCTGCCGATATGACCGACAGCGAAGCCCAAGCACGTGACATGAACGGTAACTCACTCTTTAGCCAGTTATTCTCAAAACTAACCTTCATGGAGAACGAGCTTTTAGATTGTACAAACGAGCGTCTAGATGAGATTGCTTCGATCGAGCCCGAGTACAAGATGTACATAGAAGAGTTAAAGAAGAATAAGGCACATAGGCTACATCCTGAAACAGAGCGTGTCCTTGCTGCTTTAAGCCAAACTTTGCAAGCACCTTATAGTGGCTACAACATCACGAAGCTAGCTGACATGAGCTTTCCTGAATTCACATCTGGCAGTGACAACTACCAAAACAGCTATGTCCTCTACGAAAACCACTATTGTAGTGAAGTTGATACCGATGTGAGACGAAAGGCATTCAAATCCTTTAGCGATGGCTTATCCAAGCACATGCATACCACAGCGAACTACTACAACACACAAATTCAAAAAGAAAAGACCATGGCTAACTTACGTGGTTTTGATTCAGTCATTGACTACCTACTAGATGAGCAAAATGTCTCTAGAGACTTATACAACAGACAAATCGAC
>CAYXVJ010000222.1:0-653 GCA_964468675.1 uncultured Oscillospiraceae bacterium | reverse complement strand
GACGTCATCATGAAAGAGCTTGCCCCTCACATGCGTCGCTATGCCAATCTCATCAAAGAACAATATGACTTAGATGAGATCTGCTACTCAGACTTAAAGCTAGAACTTGATCCTTCCTACTCACCACCCATGACGATAGAAGAATCTAAGCCTTATATGTTTGAATCTTTAAAAGTCTTAGGTGACGAATACTTAGAACTCGTTAAGCGTAGCTACGATGAGCGTTGGGTAGACTTTGCCCAAAACGTTGGCAAGTCAACTGGTGGTTTTTGCTCGACAGCTTATAATCAGAATTCATTCATCCTCTTGTCTTGGAGCTCGAAGCTCAGCGAACTCTTTACCTTGGCACATGAATTAGGTCATGCAGGCCACTTCATGCTATCGAACAAGCATCGTAAGCTCTTGAACTGGAGACCATCGATGTACTTTGTCGAAGCACCATCGACTTGTAATGAACTCTTACTTGGTAACTACCTGATTGAGCAAAATAAAGATGAGCGCTTCCAAAGCTTTGTACGTTCGTCTCTTGTCACGAATACCTACTACCATAACTTTGTTACACACTTACTAGAAGCAGCCTTCCAAAGAGAAGTCTATCTATTAGTGGATCAAGGACATAACTTACAAGCACACGACTTCAACCGCATCTTCCA
>CAYXVJ010000221.1:0-3345 GCA_964468675.1 uncultured Oscillospiraceae bacterium | reverse complement strand
TTGTTAATATCTTTTCATAGTTGTTCTGCCTTGATACCGAGTGAGGAATCTTATAGATGTTAACGAGCTCATCGACCATAACAAGTAGGCCTTTATAGCCTGCACTGACCAGAAAGGATGCAAATAGCTTTAAGAAATCATACCAAGAGTCATCCCCTACAATCCAATTAATACCGAGATCTTGCTTTGCTTCTCGTTTTGAGTTGTACTCACCTCTAAACCAGCGCAGTACATTGGATTTCATCTCCGAGTCGTCTCTTTGATACGCTTGCCAATATAAAACAATTGCTTTTGCAAAGTCAAAACCATTGACCATGCCTTCAAGCTTACTACTTACATGGTAGATTTGTTTTTCGACTTCGCGATTAAAGTCTGCAGATGTAGGATCATGTTCTTGTGCGACTTGAAGAAGGATTTGAGAAATCCACTTTTCAAGGATCAAAGCCAAGGCCCCTCCATCGGCCTTAGACTTGACAGACATGTTTTGCATCAACTCTTTATACGTTGCAAGTCCCTGGCCTTTAGAGCCAGCAAAACGACGCTCAGGAGACAAGTCTGCATCTACCACGACATAGCCACTTGCTGTCGCGTAGTTTCTGATGGTTTGAAGCAGAAAGCTCTTACCGCTTCCATACTTACCCACGATAAAGCGAAATGCAGCTCCACCATCTGCTACGATATCTAGATCATGTAACAAAGCCTTAATTTCTTGTGTCCGTCCAACGGTGATGTATTCCAGACCAACACGCGGCACTACACCACCTTTTAAAGCATTCATAATGACATTTGCCATCCGTTTAGGTACCAAGCTCACAATCATCCCTCCAAAACTCTTTTAACATCTTCGATATAGTCTTCAAAAACAATGCCTTCTTCATCTAAATCCAATATTGCATCACCAAGCGTATCAAAAGCTATTTCATTGATTTGATCGATGTAGACTTCAAGTAAGATACCCAAAGACATGATGTATCCCTTAAAGTCTCCTTGGTTTAATATCTTCTCTAAACAAACGATCTGCTCTTGATCAAGTCTATTACTAAATAAATCCCATGGATCATTATCCTTACTGTTTTGCTCTTCATTAAGATCAGTTTGTATTGTTGCAAGGTCTATTGGCAGTTCTACGCGCTTGTCTGCTTCTTCTTCCACGATTAATTGTTCTTGAATATCGTTTGCCTCCCACCTTATTCGCTTTAAATTAGCAGGAATGACATGTACATACGTGCGTTCTTTTTCCTTACGATATAAGTCTAGAACTGAAACGACAAACTTAGGCAGATCAATCTTCATTTGTTTTAATAGTTTTGATGTCTTCTTTTGCTTGTACGCAGTTCCACGTTTCAAGCGATAGCGAAAGCCTAGTTCTAACCTTGTATAGATTTCAATCTCACGCATCAAAAGGCCTAAGACCTCTCTTCCTGCTTCAGTTAAGATTACAGGTGTATAGGTCCAGTGCCCAAGACGATACGTATATCTTTCCCTTGGGCTTAATGCCTTATTCACTTCTCCTTCTAAGGTATTGATGTAAAATAAAGCATTTGTAAAAGGAATCCAAATCCCTTCACTGTCTGCTGTATATAATAAAAGGTCTAAAAATAAACGACCTTTTTTACTTATCTGTTGATTGATACGCTCCACTACAATCTCAAAGTATTCTTGAAGTTTTACCTTCGTTTCATCAGAATAAAAAATAGATTCTTGAATGGCATAAGCAGACAATCTACAACAGGCATCAAAGCGATGTGCCTTATCTTCACTAAAGAGCATCAAGAGTGGATAAAAGTGTTCTAACTGATGCTTCGTTATAAATTCGTTTAACGGCAATGACGTTTGATAAAAGACATGGTAGTCCTTGATCCAAGGCATTAGATAACGCTCTAATCTTACAAGGTCCTCGTGGCCAATGTAAGCCTCTCTAATGGCCATCATTTTAGCCAGTCCATCGTCTGTATCCATGACCCCTACTTGATTGATGCATTCATACAGATACAAGAAGACATAAGACAAATCGATGGGTACGATCTTAGCTTGCCTAACTTGAGTCCGCCATGTAAAGTACGTTCTTAGCTGAGCTGTTGTCATGAGCTGATAGTAGGGGTAATAAGATGAAAATGCTTCGTAGCCTTCATAGTCATCTTCAAAATCTTCCATAAACATCGCTTGACGATAGAAGACTAGATTGCGATGTGAGGAGACAAAGGTATCGCCTCCAGCGATTTGGCGCATCAAGCGAAAGCGACTGCGCAGATCATTCTCTTCAACAAGCGGTTCAGGCAAGCTTTGTGCAAGTAGCTCTTGATGCTTGGCATCATTGTCTCTAGAAAAAGTGCGAGGGCTTACTTCCACTGTTGAGAACAGATCCGTATCATGTAAATCCAAGGGCAATGCACTCGGAATAGCTTTTACTGTTGATTCTTGCTGATCTGATTTTTTGCCTGGAATGGGTATGGCTCGATATGGCGGCTTGATATCCAAAATGCTCCCCCCTGTCCTGCTGGAATACCATCGATTATAGCATTAATAGCAAGATAAGAAAATACGTTCGCTTTCAGAAATACAGTTGAATGTCAGCAATAGTGATAGAATATCAAAAACAAGACATAGTGGAGGGAACGATGCATAGTCAAAGGCTTTATCTACGTACACTTGAAAGAGACGATCTGAAACAACTAGGACCTTTCTTTAAAGATCCAGAACAAGTGAAATATTACATCCCTACTTTATGGCGCAGTTACAGCGAAGAACAATTGACAGGCCTCCTAGAAGATTGGCACGATCAACCGGCTTATGTTGTTTATGTCATCACTGAAAAAGAGACAGGTGACATCATCGGCTTAGCCAACTTAGATGGCATCAACTTAATCAACGGAAACAGCGAAATGGGCATTGCTATTACTAGGACAGACAAACAAGGCCAAGGTTTTGCTAAAGAAGCCTTGAGTATTTTAATCAACTATTGTTTTGATGAAATGCGCTTGCACAGGGTATATGCCCGCATCATCGAAGCCAACGAAGGCTCTGTGGCTTTGTTCAAGCGTCTTGGCTTTAAAGAAGAAGGCCGCATGCGCGAACACGTGCATAGGAGTGGTAAGTTTTTGGATATGCTCTTTTTCGGTTTACTAAAAGAAGAATGGCAAGATAAAAGCTCACCTTCTCTTTGATCGTCTATGTACCGTTTGCCTTGAGCGTAGCGCACTCATCCTGCGCTCTAAGACCTTTGGTTTAGCAACGGAATAACCAAAAAATCCTAAGACATCTTCAACGGCATAGTAAGCCCCGTGCGCGTACGCGACTAATTCTGCTTGTTCCAAATGTAAGCCGCCTTTTTCATCGACTAAGTCT
>CAYXVJ010000220.1:0-3366 GCA_964468675.1 uncultured Oscillospiraceae bacterium | reverse complement strand
ATACCGAGTCTATGTAGTGTAGGCGCACGGTTCAAGAGCACCGGATGGTCACCGATAACGTCTTCTAAGATATCCCAAACTTCATCTGCACCACGCTCAACCAAACGCTTGGCTGCGGTAATGTTATGTGCATAACCGTCTTGGACCAAACGCTTCATGACAAACGGCTTAAACAGCTCGACTGCCATTTCTTTTGGAAGACCACATTGGTGTAACTTCAATTCAGGACCAACAACGATAACGGAACGACCGGAGTAGTCAACACGCTTACCTAAGAGGTTTTGACGGAAACGACCTTGCTTACCCTTGAGTAAGTCAGACAAGCTCTTCAAGGCACGGTTGCTAGCACCCGTTACCGGACGACCACGACGACCGTTGTCAATTAAAGCGTCGACTGCTTCTTGAAGCATACGCTTCTCGTTACGTACGATAATTTGAGGTGCACCCAAATCGAGCAACTTCGATAGACGGTTATTGCGGTTAATGACACGACGATATAAATCGTTTAGGTCACTCGTTGCAAAACGACCACCATCTAATTGAACCATTGGGCGTAGCTCTGGAGGGAGTACAGGTAGTACATCAACGATCATGGACTCTGGACGATTACCAGAATTCTTGAACGCTTCAATAACCTCTAGACGCTTAATGATTCTTGCACGCTTCTGACCACTTGCAGAATGTAATTCTTCACGTAGTTCAGCAGCTAAAGCTGTTGTATCAATATTTGCTAAAACTTCCTTGATCGCTTCTGCACCCATTTGAGCACGGAAAGCTGTACGACCAAATTCTTTTTGAGCATCTCTGTATTCACGCTCTGATAGAAGATCCTTATAGGTAAGTGTTGTCTTACCTGGATCTAGAACGATGTAGTTTGCAAAGTATAATACCTTCTCCAAGTTTCTTGGTGAGATATCTAAAATCAAGCCCATACGGCTTGGGATACCACGGAAGTACCAAATATGAGATACAGGGGCTGCAAGTTTAATGTGGCCCATGCGCTCACGACGAACCTTCGCTTTGGTGACTTCAACACCACAGCGATCGCAGACAATACCACGATAACGGATCTTCTTATACTTACCACAGTGACATTCCCAGTCCTTAGTTGGACCAAAGATACGCTCACAGAACAAACCATCGCGTTCTGGTTTCAATGTACGGTAGTTAATGGTTTCAGGTTTTTTGACCTCACCATGTGACCATTCCAATATACGTTCTGGAGAGGCCAGGTTAATACCAATGGCCTCAATATGGTTCATTTCTACCACACGGTTTTGATTTCTATTATATTCGTTTTGACTCACTATTCGTCACCGTCCTCTTCGCCTGCCAGGACATATGTATGCTCTTCTTCAACATTACCTTCGGAAGTTAAGCGTCCTGTTTGGAAACCTGCTTCAGCAAATGCCGAGCTTCTATCCTCTTGTCCGAAATCGAGATCTTCTCTTGGCTTGTAAGTTGAAATCATGTTCTCGTCATCGTCGATCTCTTCTTTCAACTCAACCGGAATGTTATCGCTTGTGTAGATCTGTACGTCTAAGCACAAGGATTGTAATTCCTTAACCAGAACCTTGAATGACTCAGGTACACCAGACTCAGGAATGTTCTCACCTTTAACGATGGCTTCATAAGTCTTTGTACGTCCTGTGATATCGTCTGACTTTACAGTCAAGATTTCTCTTAGGGTGTACGCTGCACCATAAGCCTTCAGTGCCCAAACTTCCATCTCACCGAAACGCTGACCACCGAACTGAGCTTTACCACCAAGTGGCTGCTGAGTAACTAGTGAGTAAGGTCCGATTGAACGGGCGTGAATCTTATCGTCAACTAAGTGATGCAGCTTCAAGTAGTACATCACACCAATGGTAATACGGTTCTCGAATGCTTCACCGGTACGGCCATCGTAAAGGACGGTCTTACCATCTGGATCAATACCAGCCTTTTCAAATGCTTCAGAGACATCATCTTCTGTAGCGCCATCAAATACTGGAGTTGAAACCTTCCAGCCAAGGTTTTGAGCAGCTCTACCTAAGTGAACTTCCAGAAGCTGACCAATGTTCATACGTGAAGGAACGCCTAGTGGGTTCAATACGATGTCTAGTGGTGTGCCATCTGGTAGGAATGGCATATCCTCTACTGGTAGGATCTGCGAAACAACACCCTTGTTACCATGACGACCTGCCATCTTATCTCCAACGGAGATCTTACGTTTCTGAGCAATGTAGACGCGGACCAGACGGTTTACACCATGCTTTAGGTCATCGTCGTCTTCCTCGCGGTTGAACTCAACAACGTCAACAACAATACCGGACTCACCGTGAGGTACACGTACGGATGTATCACGAACTTCACGAATCTTCTCACCGAAGATGGCACGGTATAAACGCTCTTCTGCAGTTAGTTCTGTCTCACCCTTAGGTGTAACCTTACCAACTAGAATGTCACCGGAACGAACTTCAGCACCGATACGGATAATGCCGCGCTCATCTAAATCCTTAAGCGCATCATCACCAACGTTTGGAATTTCACGAGTAATTTCTTCAGGACCTAACTTTGTATCGCGAGCTTCACACTCATACTCCTCAATATGAATAGAAGTATAAACGTCATCACGAACTAAACGCTCACTGATGAGAACCGCGTCCTCAAAGTTGTAACCTTCCCAGGTCATGAACCCAATCAGTACGTTTTGACCAAGAGCTAGCTCTCCGTTATCGGTTGAAGGACCATCAGCTAAGATATCGCCTGCCTTCACTTCTTCACCGATCTGGACCAAAGGTTGCTGATTGAAGCAGTTACTCTGGTTGGAACGTTGGTACTTAATTAATGGATATGAATCGTGTGTAGTCTTACCAGTCTTCACTCTTATTTCATTAGCGGAGACAAATTCAACCACACCATCGTTTTCAGCAATGACACAAACACCTGAGTCACGAGCAACATAGTATTCCATACCTGTGCCAATAATCGGTGAATCCGTCTTAATCAACGGAACAGCTTGACGCTGCATGTTTGAACCCATGAGTGCACGGTTCGCGTCGTCATTACCCAAGAAAGGAATCAAGCTTGTAGCAACTGAAACAACTTGCTTAGGTGAAACGTCCATGAGATCAACACGGTTAGGATCGATCTCAAGGAACTTATCGAGCCAACGAACGGTAATGCGCTTCTCAACAAAGGCCCCTTCATCGTTTAGTGGCTCATTTGCCTGTGCGATGTAGTAGTTATCTTCTTGATCAGCAGTTAGGTATTGTACTTCGTCAGTAACTCTACCCTTCTCCTTATCATAGATGCGATAAGGCGTCTCTAAGAAACCATATCTGTTAATACGTGCATATGTGGCAAGTGAGTTGATCAAACCAA
>CAYXVJ010000219.1:0-3375 GCA_964468675.1 uncultured Oscillospiraceae bacterium | reverse complement strand
CGAAGCCGATTCATCTCATGACTGAAGTCACGAGTGTTCTCGGCTAATTCATAAAATACTAGTTAACATTGCCTTCTTGGAAATAAGTATATGCACCTCAATGAAGTCCATCAATGAATGCTTTGGCCTCAAACGCTATTTTCTCATACTCGACATCATGAATGTAATGCGAACAATCTAGTTTGATAAGCCTGGCATCTTGAGCCTTGGCTAAATAGTTTTCCTGAAAACTCGTCCACGCATCCTTATCCCATCCTGTTCCTTCGCCGTTGGAGGCGAAACATAAAATAGGGACATCTGGTATCCCAATTTCTTCCACCTTCTTTGCACTGGCTTTAATTTCTTGCACTTCATTAAGCATTGTTTTTGTTGCTGTGCGGCGATAGAAAATGGCTCGATAGAGTTCCTTTTCCTCTTCAGTTAAAGTTCCATATTTTATAGCATCACTTTCGGATACATTTGGAATCCATCTTGTAATGCCTATGTCCGCTGCAAAAGCAGATAGTTTTAATATTGGCATATTTATCTTGTAATCTTCATAGGATTCTGGCACAGACATATCTAAGCCTACTATCGCCACTACTTCATCGGGGTATTCTTGGGCCCAGTATAACGCTTCAATTCCTGACATTGAATGTGGCATTAAGATATAAGGTCCATCTATGTCAGCCATTATGAGTGCATCTCTAGTATCCGATAGGACAGAATCAATATCTCTATCTACATCAACGATATCACTAAATCCATAGCCAGCCTTTTCTACAACGACAATTCTATATTGATCGCTTAGCAGTGAATAGAGGGACTTAAAATCTAAGACTGGTGATGAGGTACCCCCACCAGACATAAATACAAGTGTTTGATCTCCATCGCCTTCCTCATAGACGTGCATTTCATATCCATTGACTTCCACCATCTGGCCATTAGGGATAACTAATTCATCTTCTTTAGATAATTGGACCAGGTGGTTCACATAAGAAATCAATAGCAGTACGATGACTATGGCAATGACTGATCCCATGAAGGCTCCTAGATACTTAACGGCTTTCTTCATCAACTGTTCCTCCAATCAAAACAATCGGTACATGTTTCATCTTCTCAAAGAAGAGATCTCGTCATCAATTTCATATACCTCAAACATTTAATTTGAGTGGTTCATCATATGGGTACGCTTCAAGTGTAACATCATTGCTTTAGCCTTTCATAAAAGCTTTTGTTGCGTACAAATCTATTTGCGATCTGGTCGTAATATATATATTCAATTTTCAGCTTCAATATAAGGCTCTTACAAATGCTTTGAGCTACTTTTCACCTCGAACTTATTCCGCACTTACTCCGATGAAAGTACGGTTTTATCTTCACTCCTATGATGTGCAATTTTGCTTAGAGTCCCTTTTTTAAGTGACCTCAAAAACTATTATTATCTTCGTAATGAATTAATGCTTAGCTTGAAATGCTTGTTGAAATTATAATCTGAAAATGTGTTTAAAAGGCTTGATGCTCATCAACAGATTCACTTTGGTTCAAAGTTCGGCTAAACAGTATTAGTGCCAAAGTGATTCCCATAATTAAATAGGCAACCCCTAAGAAGATGAAGCTAAGTGCTCCAAATCGAAGTGTTAAGACTGCTGCTACTACAGCTCCGAAGAAATAACTGAGTGTTGAACTGAAATAAAACTGCATTAGTTTTTGTTCAGATCGATTACCCCGTAATATTCGTCCTAATGACCTTGCAGCATCAGAGAGGTGTCCTGTTATATGAGTGGTGCGGACACGTATGCCTTCGTATTGAAATGTACTGCCATTTTGAAGACCCATACCAAAAGATAGGATTGGCAAGTAGGCAACGTTGAAGAAAAAGCCAATAACCATCAAAGTGATGCCAAATAGCAATGGCAGAATACAATGAAGTTTTGATTGCTCAGATTGGTCACTATGGAACAGATAACCAGCTAGGACAGACCCTAGGAAAAACAGGACAATCGTAAGTGTGAGTGTGAGAAGTACAGGCCAATTTGCTTCTCCTAATGCTATAGCACTATAAGATAAGGCACCTGTGTAGTGACTGACTGTAAGTCCTGACATTATGATTGCTGCAACATTACTACCGCCAGCTAAAAAGGTTAATCCGATTATCCATGCCAATTTTTCTTTGTCTTTCACAAATACCCCCCAAGTTAAGATGAATGAAAATAACGTATTAAACGCTCAATGAATCATTTTAACATGAAAAGAGATAGGCACGAAAATCATGCAAAGTATGGAATCACCAGATAAATGGAAGGAGCCTATACTTTACGTTCTTTTTATATTCAGAATAACCTTCTAAACTTTTTTCTAATACGTCTTCTTCATTTTTGATTCGCTTAATAGTAAGGATGGGGTATGCTAAAAAGATAAGGAATGAAAATAGAGAACCGAGCACTAGAGGCATAGACAAGAACAGCAATATTGTAGCTGTATACATAGGATGCCTTACAATGCTGTACAAGCCAGAATCAATGACCTTGTGGTTATCTTGAATTTCAATTGTCCGTGACAGATAGATATTCTCACGCAAAACCTCTGTATAAAGAAGATACGAAAATAAGAAAAGTACAGTTGATGCTATAACTAGCCATTTGGGTAGTACAAGCCACTGATAGCGATAGTCTAGTCCAGCAATCACAAGACCTGCTACAAACATCAAGGCACCCAATCGTAGGACACTTTTTTGTTCATCCTCTTTTTCATTTGCATTCAGTCTTTTTCTTAATAGATTCGGGTTATTAATTGCTAAAACGATACCGACAATAAGCATCGGAATAAATAAAGCAGCAAGCAATAGCCATGCATTCCAATATTGAATTGATCCTGCAGGAATAAACAATAGAAGTGAAAAGAGTGTTAGGCCTAAAACATATTTTGCGATTGCTTGCATATACAAGTTTTTATCCAATTTCTTCACCTCCAACATCCGGCCTATGTGCATAAATCAACGTTTATATAACAAGATCTTATATGAAACCATTGCAATCAGATAGGAACCTTCATGGCTTAACTCTTACAAAGTTAAAATATCTGAGTAAAGAGTCGATTTGCTTGATACCAAGATCAATCACGTATAGATATAGATGCCCGATACAGCTTGCATCAATACTTGCATTCAACCTCATTATCACACATTCGCATGTCTAGAGGTGAGGGAACAGATATGATTACTGGAGACTTTTAAGGAAACTGTTGATGGTGTTAGCAATTTCAATCAACTGGATTCATTTGCGTAGTCTAAAGATGCTATTTGAGCCTTTTGAGCTCGACCTTTATACAAAATAAAACATAGGACATAGATAGGGATAGCCAAAGCAATAACCCAAGTGAAGTCATGTATTGGAG
>CAYXVJ010000218.1:1720-3386 GCA_964468675.1 uncultured Oscillospiraceae bacterium | reverse complement strand
CATCACGGTCTACTAGATCCTTAACATAGTCTGCTACGGTCTTAGCGTCTTCCACATCAATTTTATCCACGTGAACGGCTGCGAATAGACGCTCATGGTAGGCTTTGATATCTGCACCGTGCTCTTGGGCGAAGAATAAGCCTTGGAGACATAGGTCAGTATGTGGTGGATGATCTTCTGGACGTGGATGTGCTTCCACAGGTCTCCAGATGACCTTGATGTCATCGTGATCCTTTAATAGATCGATGAGATCTTCGTATCCCTTTTTACAATAAGGGCACTCATAGTCAAAAAAGAACTCTAACTCTCTCATAAAACAATCCTTTCATCTATGGGTATATGTTTAGGTGTATTGTACCTGTTATTGAAATAAAGTTATGAAACATATCACTACCTAAGGTATTTGGCTCATAAACACAGTTTTAGGATATCAAAATATTCCAATGCTTGCATCTCATGTAGGTATCAAAGCTGCTCTGATTTGTCGCTTATACTCTAAAAACTCTGCTGTAAAACTAAAATCCGCTCGATTTGTTCGTGGTATATCGATCTTGAATTCAGCAGTTAATGTGCCTGGTTTACCTGCCAGTATATAGATTCTGTCTGCGAGCAAGATGGCTTCATCAATGTCGTGGGTAATGAAGATTGAAGATAAGCTTAAATCTTCCATCATGTTTAGGAACCAGCTATGCATCTGGCCTCTTGTTATGGTATCCAAGGCACTAAAAGGTTCGTCTAATAAGATCAAGCCTTCAGAGGCGAAGTAGGTTCTTAGTAATGCTGCTCGTTGACGCATACCACCGGATAGCTGATGCGGATACTTCTTACCATAGCCATCTAAACCAAAGCGTGGTAATTCCTTTTGGACCATGGATAAGGCAAGATCCTTTTTAACGCCTTTAAGGGTCAATGGGAGCATCAAGTTCTTATTAATGGTCTTATAAGGTAAGAGGAGATCTTTTTGGAGCATGTAGCTGATGTGGCCCGGATTGCCTGCAATGGAGGTGCCATCTAGGAGTACATCACCTTGATCTGCTTTGTAAAGACCTGAAATCACATGAAAGAGTGTTGTTTTACCAACACCACTGACGCCAAGGAGGCAGACTAATTCCCCCTTGGCAACATCAAGGTTGATGTTTTTTATGACGACTTGTTCGCCATAGTTCTTTTGGACATCCTTGACTTGTAGTAGTGTCATTGTTTACTCCGTTGGTAAAAATACGTTGGTGAAACCTTCACCAGACGAAAGTTTTTGATCGATAAGGCCTTCTTCAAACAACCACTCGTAAAAGGCATCCCAGCGTGCTTGATCGATATAGCCAAATTGTACGTCTCCTTCCATATAGCGCTCAGATAGCCAAGCTTGACTAGCAAGGACAAGATCCTCGGCACCCGATAAGGAATTAGTACTATCACCATCCATGAGCATCCTTGCTGCTTCATTAGGTTTTTCTACTGCAAACTCATATCCTTTAGAGAGGGCAGCCATAAACGCCTTTGCTTCTTCTGGCTGTTCATCTAGAAATGTAGTATTAGCAATGAGTACCGGTGTGTAGTAGTCAAAGACTGGGTTTAGATCACTTAAGTGATAGTAGTCGAAATCTAGATCACTTAACTCTGCATTAATACCGCTCCACCCATAGAAAATCCAGATGGCATCCGTTTG
>CAYXVJ010000218.1:0-1710 GCA_964468675.1 uncultured Oscillospiraceae bacterium | reverse complement strand
TGATCTGTGCGAAGGGCTGCTGCTTCATCGGTGACTGTATTCGGGATTAACGTTACGTCATCAAAATTACCGCCACCTGCTTCTACGAGGTTCTCAACAATCGCAAGCTCTATAGGGTTATTCCAAGTAGAGTAGCGGTTGCCGACCAAGCCTTCAGGTTTATCCAAGCCTTCACCTTTTCTTGCAATAATACCTGATGTATTGTGCTGGAGTATTGCAGCAATTGCAATGATGTCTAGGGGCTTATCGATAGCAAGGGCTGCTGCCATGGTGTCTTGGGCATCAAAGCCAAATTGTGCTTGTCCAGAGGCTGTTAAACTTACTGCACTGTTTTCAGCAGGTTGAATGACTGTTACATCTAAGCCTAGATCTTCAAAATAGCCTTGATCGATGGCTACATAAAGCCCTGTGTGGTTTGTGTTCGGAGTCCAATCGAGTGTCACTGTGATAGGGAACAAGGCATCTTCATCTGTGTTTTGCCCCACGGCTCCACAGGAGGTGAGTAAAGCTATTGATAAGATTAAAAGTAATATTCGTTTACGCATAAGGATCCTTTCGATCTGTTATGAATCTTGGCGTCGCCAAGGTAAGCTGATGTATTCTAAGATGCTGACCAATGCTAATAGCAGAAGACTTAGGGCAGAGATCAAGACAATGACCGCGAACATTTTGTCGAATGCATAGGCTTGACGTACACGTGTCATGTATACGCCTAAACCTTCAAAACCACCAAGCCATTCAGCAACAACGGCTGACACAATGGAATAAGATGCTGAGATC
The DNA here is from genome assembly GCA_964468675.1 of uncultured Oscillospiraceae bacterium. Classification (GTDB taxonomy): domain Bacteria; phylum Bacillota; class Clostridia; order Saccharofermentanales; family Fastidiosipilaceae; genus CAYXVJ01. The sequence goes on along the minus strand of CAYXVJ010000218.1, from coordinate 930 downwards.
TTCAGTCCACTGAAGAAAGCTTCAAGGCTGCTTGGGAATTTGATATGACGAAAGATTTGCCATCTGCCAGCACCCATGGTTCTAAGTAGATTAATTTGATCTGGATCTATACCACTAAACGCACCTAAAAGCCCCATGGTTACAGGGAAGAAGGTCGTTAAAACAACCAAGGCAACTTTAGGTCCAATACCAAACCCCATCCAAATGACAAGTAATGGTGCAATCGCTATAGTGGGTATAGTCTGTGAGATTACAAGGAGTGGGTAGAATGCTTTTTTTATAAGCTCCACCTGATCCATCAAGATGGCAAAGACCCAAGCCAAGACTATGCCTAAGCCAAGCCCCAAAAAGGCTTCTTTTAAGGAAACACGGCTATGTAATAGTAGTTGTGATCGATCTTGCCAAAAAGCCTTGCCTATATCGACCGGGGAAGGCAGGAGGTGTGCTTCGATTACGCCGCCTTCTGTGACAGCTAACCATATTAAGACAAGCACTATTAAGGTTGCAACAGGTGTCACAAGCGTTTTAACGCTATCGATTCGCCGCTTAGGCCTTGGCTCTTTGTTCTGCTTACTCATTGATGCTTTTTAATCTTCTCATCGATGCCTAACACGCCACTTGGGCTGTAAAAGATCTTAACGTAAGAGGAAACACTGGGGCAGCCCTCACGAATAGCGATTTTCTGGCATTCTTTGACGATATCTAGCAATTGATCGATGTCATCACCTTCGATGGTGGTTTCAAATGGTCCTACATGGACTTGTAGTCCTGTTGATTTGATGTAGGCGATAACCTTGTCAACGACTGCAACAATATCCTTTGTATCTTGTTTGGCAGGTAATACTTGTATGGCTACACTAGCTTGCATAATATGCTCCTATCTTTGTAGTGTTATATCTGTGTATCGTTATTTGAAGTAAATAAAAAGCC
>CAYXVJ010000217.1:0-3398 GCA_964468675.1 uncultured Oscillospiraceae bacterium | reverse complement strand
TGTACCGTTTCATTCTTCTACCCCCTAAATTCCTTATACTTATGCTAACCATAGTGTTCTAAGAAATTAAGGTTTGTAACAAATGACTCAAATTAATTTACATAAAGGCTACAAAATAAGAAAAATTAGGGTACAGCAAAAAACTAAGGAATAGCTGATCACTTAACGCTCTAATCCTCTTTCTAACAGGCTGATACCTGCAGGTAAGGTACAAAAGAATAGTACAGTGTTGACGAGTGTGATCAGCAAGAAAAATGGCCAGGACATGTTGATGAGATCAAAGCCCATCAAGACGAAGGCTATGACGATGATGGTGATCATGGGGACCATCATCACGCCTTGAATCAGAATCAAGAGCATGGTCTCTACTGTGCCTTTAATCTTACCGACCAAACGATGGATGAGTAATTGACTGCCACTGATGACCAGATGGACAGAAATAGAAGCCAAGATCAAGGTCAATACGATCAAAGGATTTAAGCGCAATAGTATTGTCGCAATGATGATTGATGGCAAGATATCAATCGCAACTTTTAATACACCTAATCTACTTGCTTGTAAGAGCTTTGTAAGCGGCTTACCAGGTGCAATAAAGAAGGTTGGGATATCAAGTTCTGACAGCAAACTTGAAAACATACCATGCCAAAACATAACGACTGATAAACCACAAAGGATAATCAATGTGCCGAGGGATGAGAAGTTAGCGGGGTTAAACTCATTTTCTGTTGACAGCCCGTATAAGAAGACCGCGATCATCGCACCGCCCATCAAATAAAAGAGCATGGCTGGGGTAAAGATGAAGGGGCTAGTTCTACGGTATTCACGCCATTGACGGTAGAAGATTGCATCTTCTCCATACCCCTTGTTTAAACCAGTCTTACGCACCTTGCGAACGCGTGCGATCTGGCCACTCTTTTGTTTATTCACTTGGGCTTCCCGTTCATAGGTTAAGCCCATGGCATCTTCATAGAAATCAGCCTCACTCTTACTGATGTAGACCGATAAGCCTAAAGCGGTTAGAACTAAGAGGATTGCGCTTAGTGCATTCCAGATGTCCATACCACTTAATACACCCGTCATTAAATTTAATGACCAGCCTAAAAGAGGTACTAAGAGGATAAACGGACTTGAGACCATGCCCATTAACGCTCCGTTCGGCTGTCCTTTAAACGCTGGACCACCATATAAGAGTAGATATCCGTAGACTAAGACTAAGCCTACAGGTAGCAGTAATATAACCGCCCGTACGATGGTCGATAGATGTTGATGGTCAAAGAGTAAGAGATAAAGGGACATGGTCGCTAACTGTGAAATCAATACAATCAAGAACCAAGAAAGGATAAATAAGGCAAAATCCAATGCCCCCAAGCCCATATTCCGCATATTGGGGAGTTGGTAGATCATAAAGAAGGTACTGATCAAAACAGAGGATAAAGAGTTTAACATCCCGTATGTTAAGACAGTCTGACTTCTTATTGGACCCGTAAAGATAAAGTGTACGTCTGGTGACGAGAACACAGAGCTGCCTCTCTTCGTTCCCTGATACAAGGCCGTAATTAAAACGAAAATGACTAGTACAGTCCAAGTGACCACCATGATGGTGCCTGTTACATCGACAGGTGTGAACTCCCCTAAATCTTCCAAGTCATCGGTATAGTTTGTACTGAGGAAAGATGAGCCGAAGGTAAAGAGAATAAAGATACCCCAGAATATAATCAAGGCAAGCTTCGATTTATTGTAACGGAGCTGCTTAAACCAGTTGATGATCTTACGTCGGAATAAATACAATATGGCTGACATCAAATTACTCCTTACTTTGCTCGATCGCTTCGTCCATCTCGAGCATACCTGCTCGTTCACTAGGCTCAGTTACTTCAAAGAAGAGGTCAGAGAGTGTCTTACCTTGACGATCCAAGTGCTCTTTTCTTTCTGCTGCTACCAATTGCCCATTCATCATAATCATGACGCCATCCCAGATCTCATCTACGCTATCTAAGATATGCGTGGAGATGAATAGTGAGCTGCCTTCAGCCTTTAACTCTCCAAACAAGGTTTTCAGTTCTTTAATGGCATGGGGATCAAGGCCGATCATCGGTTCATCAAATAACACTAAGGCTGGTTTAGGTAAGAGGGCTGTACAGATGGATACCTTTTGCTGCATACCTTTAGAGAGTTCAGAGCCTAACTTATCTTTGTTCTCTATCATTTCAAAGCGTTCTAAAAGCTCTTCTGCTTTACTCTCCCAGTTCTCAACTTTATAAAGCCTTGCAATAAACTCCATGTGTTCTTGTACGGTTAATAAAGGATAAAGAGCCGGTATCTCAGGGACATAACCCAAGAGCTGCTTCGCCTCTACTGATTTGGTACTGTGTCCATTTAATGTGATCCGTCCATCGTAACGGAGTAGTCCCATAATACACTTAAACAGTGTGCTTTTACCGGCTCCATTAGGACCGACTAATAGGGCTGTATTCCCTTCAGGAATCGTAAAACTTAAATCACTATTGGCTACTAACTTTTTATACCGCTTCGTTACATGAGATACTTCAAGCATGGATTGTCCCCTTTTTTGCATAAGATGTCGATTTAAAGATTGTTCTTTGGTAGATTATAATGAAGTGATGGTTCTTCTACTGTCACATTATACCGCTATTTTGAGAACAGTTTCTTAGAGATTTCTAAATTCTCTAAAAAACTGAATATGATTTTTAGGAGATTTAAAATCTGTGAGTTATAAACCACCTTCTCGTATCTTATTTCGAATCCTGCGCATCATTGCCTTACCCATCTTTAAACTGGTCTTTTCTTACAAACGGACTGTAGATCCAGACGTCTTGACCACCAAAGGCCCCACCATGATCGTCGGTAACCATACCAACTATCTAGATCCTGTCTTTGTTGCTTTGGCCTTACCTCATCGCACGATCAACTTCGTGGCAGGTAGTGTACTGATGAAACGTAAAATGGTCAGGCGCTTCATGTCTTTATTTCAAGTTATACCCAAATTACAGTTTGTGACAGATACTAGGGCTTTGAGGTCTATGCTAGAGATCATCAAACAAGATGGCTCATTAGCCCTCTTCCCTGAAGCGAGGCGCAGTTTAGATGGTGCTTCAGAACCCTTTGATATAGCAACTGCTAAACTCATCAAAAAATACAAAATGAATGTCATCACCGTAAGAACGTATGGGGCATACCTTGCTTGGCCAAGATGGTCCAAGGCAATATTTGCACCAGGTCCTGTTGAGTCTAGTTCTACTCTATTGTTAAGACCTGAAGATGTAGAACGTTATACAGCTGAAGAAATCAATAACATCATCATGCGCGCTTTAAACGGGAATGACTTTGACTGGCAAGAAAAGAGAAAAAAGAAAGCTTTATACCGCACTAGTAAACCT
>CAYXVJ010000216.1:0-3457 GCA_964468675.1 uncultured Oscillospiraceae bacterium | reverse complement strand
GAACCTGCTGATCCATACTATGTCTTAGGTGAATTTGATGCCTATCGCGCGGCTCGTGATAAGATCTCTGAAGACTATAGAGATCAGGCAACTTGGGCGAAGAAGGCTTGGATCAACATTACAAGGTCTGGTGTATTTAGTTCAGATAGAACTGTAAGAGACTATGCCGAAGAGATTTGGAAGATTGAAGCGAAATCCATTCAAGATTAAATCTTAAATGGATGCAATCTACATATAGGATAAGGAAAGGTCCTCAGCTAGAAAAAATGGCTGAGGACCTTTTTCGTAAAGTGTTTCAATTAAACTACGCTCGATTCAATCATTCCGTGATGCTCTCTAGTCTTGCGACAACAATCAAGCGGTCTTCCCATGTTGGGATCGGATGGCATGTCACAAGCATCAAGTATGAGTCGTGGTTATAGCTGCCGAAGATGTAATCGAAGACTTCATTTGGTTTTACGACGACATTCACCTCGGTTACATAGTTATATGTTTTACCGTCTTGAACGATTTGGAAACGGTCACCGACTTTGACTTCGTTTAAACGATTTAAGTCACGGCCGTGCTGAGGAGATCTGTGGGCGAAGATGGCTGACATACCAAGATCACCAGGCATAGGCGTCACCTCGTAGTGGGCTGCAGCATAACGTAAGTGGACACGAGTTAGACCCGTGATGATGGGGATATTGACATCGATGCTGGGCATCACTAATTTTGCCATTGGTACCAAACCCACTTGCCCCTGATTGTTGGTAATCTCACGGCCATCGTGAGTCGTTGTCGGTGTAGTGGGTGGAGCTGACTCTACTGGTGTAGGACTATTGTCTACGATAGTCTCGACTGGTTCTTCTTCATCTGGGTTTTGCACGACGACTGTAGGAGCCTCTCCATGGTCAATGGGATCAGATGGTGGTGGAGAAATTTCGATATATCTACCTGGGATATCTGGGTCTGGGATGAAATAGTCAATTTCTTCATCTGAATTCACCCAAGCATCTGGATCTACCCAGATGATGGGTTCTTTAGGCTCTGGATCGTCTTCGTTTGTATTTTGCTGCTCGTCTACCTGATCTAGCTGATCTAAGTGGTCTAGCAATTGATCAGTGATTTTATCCTGATTGTAACGAATCCACCATGGGGTGATTAAAAGGTATAAACCAGTTACGATCATGGATAGTGCCAGCACAACTAAACTTCGTTGTATCCAGCGCCCTTTCTTCTTTTCTCTATTGCCTCGTGCCATCCATCCACTCTTTCTCTCGAACAAGCTGCATCAGTCAGTCAAGGGGTGTGATATGTTCTTATAGCCATATTATATACCGTAAATCCCATCTGATCTCTATACATGTTACAAAGCATATAGAAATGAATCGTTATAACTCTTTTATATGTCACAACTTTGAGCCCATTAGAGCTTTATACTGGTAGTAGAAAGCAGGTGGCTAATGTGAATGAAAAAGAAATGGTAAGGCTTGCGACTAGAGGCGCATTAGAAGCTTTAAGCTATGAAGATATAAGAAATGAAAGCCGGCAGTTAACTATCCATATCAAGGAGTTTTTACTAGATGCTTATGCGGATGAAGTCTTAAAAGTCGCAATCTACCATGCGATGGAGAAAGAAGCAGACTTGCTTGACTTAATTCGTGATCCATCCTTAACGGGAAAGGTAGAGTTTTACTTTCCGCGCTGTGTAGTACTTGGCGATCAAATGGTTTTGAGTTTTGCCCCATGGCCTAAAGGAGAGCTTAGCAAACAGCCTAAAGGATGGACAAGGGCACACTTTGGTGCGTTAGAACCACCAGAAGCAGATACAGATCGCCATATTGTCTTCGACTTTATTTTCCTACCGTGTTTAGCGACTTCGCCATATGGTGAACGCTTGGGTCATGGCAGAGCATTTTACGACCGTTTCTTGTTCTACCACGATGCGTTGATGCATGAATTAGGCTCAAAAAAGCCTGCATCTTACATTGCTGTCTGTTTGAAAATGCAGGCTGTGGATAGCCATTTACCAGTAGATGGCAAGGACTATATCTTAGATGGACGGATGACGCCTGATGGAGGCTTTGAACTTAGAATTGAAGAGTGAGGATCGATTCTTCAACCCTTTTAATATCTTCTAATACGGTGTTGGGAGCAGGGCCACCAATGGCGGATCGCTCCATGACCATTTGGTCAAGGTCTAGAGCCTGATAGACATCTGCGTCAATGGATTTGTGCACGGCTTGCCACTCGTCTAGTGTTAATTCACTTAATGTTATGTCATCTTTTTGACAGGCCATAACAAGTTTGCCCACTATTTCATGGGCATCACGGAAGGCTATGCCTTTCTTTACAAGGTAATCTGCTAGATCCGTCGCATCGAGAAAGCCATTTTTACAAGCTAAGCGCATTTTTTCTTTATGCCACGTGGCTGTGTCGAGCATGCCAATGAATGCTGGTAGGCATACTTGGACGGTATCGATGGAGTCGAAGATGGCCTCTTTATCCTCTTGCATGTCCTTATTATAGGCAAGGGGCAAGGCTTTCATCATGGTGAAAAGAGTAGTCATATGCCCTATGCTTCTAGCTGCTTTCGCCCTGGTCAATTCTGCAATGTCAGGGTTTTTCTTTTGCGGCATGATGGAGGAACCAGTAGAATACGCATCCGATAGTTCAATAAAGCTGAATTCTTGACTCGCAAACAAAATAATTTCTTCGCTTAAGCGCGATAAGTGCATCATAAACATGGCAAGAATGGACGATAGTTCCAATACATAGTCACGGTCCGACACTGCATCCAAGCTGTTTCTGGTAGGCTCATTAAAACCAAGTAGGGTAGAAGTCATTTCACGATTGATAGGGTAAGTTGTGCCAGCTAAAGCACCACTACCTAGAGGTGAGGTGTTCATGCGTGTTTGCCAGTCATTTAAACGGTCGATGTCTCTTAAGAACATGTGCACATAAGCCATCTGATGGTGAGCAAGTGTTATGGGCTGTGCTCGTTGCAGGTGGGTATAGCCTGGCATAATCGTATGAAGATTGGCTTTGGCGATCTTTAAGCATACTTGTATCAATGTTAAGATCTGTATTTTGATGGAACAGGCTTCTTGTCTGAGGTAGAGTTTAAGGTCCGTTGCGACTTGGTCATTTCTAGATCGTGCGGTATGTAGACGCTTACCTGCCTCACCAATTCTTCTACTAAGTTCTGCTTCAATGAACATATGAATGTCTTCAGCGTTCATATCAAAGGCTAAATGACCTTCTTTGAGATCACTTAAGATATTGATTAAGCCTTCTTCGATCGCTTCTTGATCTTTAGTGCTTAAGATGGAACTTCTAGCAAGCATCTTGCTATGAGCGATGGAAGCTTTTATGTCCACTTCAAAAAGTCTTTTATCAAAGGCAATCGATCGGTTAAAGTTATCCAGACTTGCCATCTGCTCACTTGAAAATCTGCCCGCCCATAGTTTTTTAT
>CAYXVJ010000215.1:1816-3512 GCA_964468675.1 uncultured Oscillospiraceae bacterium | reverse complement strand
AACTAACCTTTGTACCTAAGCGTCTGGTTAATTCTTCTTCAACTGTTCGAATACTTAATTCATAGGCTTCATCAACTGGCTTTTCTTCCTCAGGCACAGTTTGACTTTTTGCATCGAGCATTCGCTTTACTAAACGTTCCGTATCTCTCACGCTTAAATCACGCAAAACGACTTGCTCAGCAGCTGCCTCCTGTTCTTTTTTTGTCTCCAATGCAAGTATTGTTCTAGCATGACCTTGACTGATCTCTTCTGAAATAACCATTTTTTTAATTTTTGCTGGCAAGTTCAATAACCTCAAGGTATTCGCAAGCGCAGATCTACTCATACCTACAGTAGAAGAGAGCTTTTCTTGAGTCATTTGATGTTCAGTCATCAGGTTACTCAATGCTTCTGCCGTTTCAATGGCATTTAGATCTTGTCGTTGAACGTTTTCAATGAGTGCATGCTGCAACACTTCTAAATCAGATAACTCTTTAACAATGGCTGGAATAGTTTTTAATCCTGCAAGTCTAGCGGCACGCCAACGCCTCTCACCTGCTACTATTTGATAACCAGACTGAGCTTTTGTAACAATAATCGGTTGAATCACACCATTGGCTTGAACCGATGCAGATAATTCTTGTAAACGTTCTTTATCAAAGTGTTTACGAGGTTGATTTTCATTTGGACTCACATCAGAGATATTTAAATTCAGTATTGTTCTACCTTCATTATCCGGAATCGTCTCGTTGCCTAACAGAGCACCTAAACCTTTTCCAAGTCCTTTATTTCTTGCTGCTGACATCTCTATCTCCTTGTTTTATCCTTTTCTTAATTTACGTTCTCTAGATATAACTTCTCTAGAAAGTTTATGGTAGGCTTCTGCACCTTTAGAACGTTTATCGTACTCTAAAATGGATTGACCATAACTTGGTGCTTCACTTAAGCGTACATTTCTTGGTATAACCGTCTTAAAGACAGTATCTCCGAAATAGTTTCTAACTTCAGCCTCTACCTGATTAGCCAACTGTGTACGACCATCAAACATAGTAATAACAACGCCGAAGATCGATAAGCTTGGATTTAAGCCTCTTTTAATCGTATTAACGGTCTCCATCAACTGACTTACACCTTCTAATGCGTAATATTCAGCTTGAATAGGCACAATAATAGATCCAGCAGATACTAACGCGTTGAGTGTCAATAAACCTAATGATGGTGGACAATCAATTAACAAGAAGTCATAGGCTTCATCAAAGGTAGAGAACGCTTTTTTCAATTTACTTTCTCTGTTATCCATAGCTGCCAACTCTACTTCAGCACCAGCAAGATTCATATTACCAGGACAGATACGCAAATTCCGAACTGATGTGTCATGAAGACAGTCTGATAAAGCTAAACCATTGATCAACACATCATATGAGCCATTGACCTCGGTATTTTTGTCTATACCTAAGCCACTGCTTGCATTTCCTTGAGGATCCAGATCAAATAATATAACCCGTTTCCCCCTGGTTGCTAGATACGCTGCTAAGTTTACTGTTGTGGTTGTTTTGCCTACACCACCTTTTTGGTTGACGATTGCGCAGATTTGACCCATATAACCCTCCAAGCAGTTTCTTTCGGACAATACATGATAGTTTATCATATCGCATGTGTATTTGTTTGCTGTTTACAGATTGTTTCACGTGAAACATTTCTACTGACTTCCTAAGCG
>CAYXVJ010000215.1:615-1716 GCA_964468675.1 uncultured Oscillospiraceae bacterium | reverse complement strand
TGTTTCACGTGAAACAATTGTTTAGTCTATCCTCGTATTTAGTCTCATATCTAATGAGATTAAATGACTTAACTATATTTTATCTCAGATTACTTTCAAAAAGTATATACCTATTCATTCATGAGTAATGTGTTCTTCATATTTGAGCTTCTAGTCAGTTCATTGATAGTCTACTAAAGAAAAGTCAATTTCTACTTTAAAATGTTTCACGTGAAACATTTTACTTGAAACATGCTTATTAAGATTTCTACCCTAGTTTAATCTGTAGGAGAATGTTTCACGTGAAACAATTGAAGCACTTACCAACTTTGTTGCATTTAACAATCAAAAAGCCCAGCCTTTCGACTGAGCTTTCAATGTTTTAGTAGCTTTTATGACTTATACATCAATTTGAGCGAACTTGGCATGTTCCTGGATAAAATCACGTCTTGGTTCAACTTGATCACCCATCAGCATGGTCATGGTCTCATCAGCTTCTTGAGCATCTGTTACGGTAACCTTTAATAAACGACGAGTTTCAGGATTCATGGTTGTAGACCATAGTTGTTCCGGACTCATTTCTCCTAAACCTTTATAACGCTGTAAGTGTGGGCTCTCCCAGCCATTTTCTTCTATGATACGTTTTACATCATCTTCAGTATAAGCATAGAAGTCTTTCTTACCGTCTGAAACCTTGTAAAGTGGTGCACAGGCAATGTAGATATTTCCATTTACCACAAGTTCTTTTAAATGACGATAGAAGAATGTTAATAGCAAGGTTCTAATATGAGCTCCGTCAACGTCAGCATCAGCCATAATAATGACTTTATCATAACGAAGTCTTGAGATATCGAAGTCTTCACCAATTCCTGTACCTAAAGCCAAGACAACAGGTTGTAACTTCTCATTACTAAAGACTTTATCAACTCTAGCACGCTCAACATTCAACATTTTGCCCCAAAGTGGCAATATGGCTTGATATTTACGCTCACGGCCACCTTTTGCAGAGCCACCAGCTGAGTCACCCTCAACAATAAAGATCTCAGAGAGTTCTGGGTCATCACTTTGACAATCTGCAAGCTTACCTGGTAGATTAGAAATTTCTAAAGCACCTTTTCTTCT
>CAYXVJ010000215.1:0-605 GCA_964468675.1 uncultured Oscillospiraceae bacterium | reverse complement strand
GAGATACAGAATCAAAGGTTGTCTTTTTCCTGGTCATGTCTCTAGCCTTCTTGGCAGCTTCTCTAGCTCTTGATGCAGAAAGGCATTTATCCATAATAGCCCTAGCTGTTGCTGGATTTTCTTCTAAGTAGGTAGATAAGCGCTCAACCATAACACTTTCAACGATGGTTCTTATCTCAGGGTTACCCAAGCGACCCTTCGTTTGACCTTCAAACTGAGGATTTGGTAATTTAACTGAGATTATCGCGGTAATGCCTTCACGGGCATCTTCGCCGCTAAAATTTTTATCGGTCTTACCCAAGAAGTTGTATTTACGAGCATAGTCGTTCATAACTCTAGTCAATGCAGATCTAAAACCAGTTAAGTGCGTTCCACCTTCACCAGTATTGATGTTGTTTGCATAGGAGTAAATATTCTCAACATACGATTGGTTGTACTGTAGTGAAATCTCTGCAAAAGATTCACCCACCTGACTTGCAATGTAAATTGGTGGCTCATGCAAAGTCTCTTTGTATTTATTTAGGTACTCAACGAAAGAAACGATACCACCTTCATAGAAGAGTTCTTTTTCAACAACTTCTTCTTGGCGTTCATCTCTTAAGATT
>CAYXVJ010000214.1:0-3512 GCA_964468675.1 uncultured Oscillospiraceae bacterium | reverse complement strand
CATTCCTACAATACGGTTATGCCTGTCTTCCAAATCTTAAGCCAAGATGAGGTGGACTTAAGAGAGCTTGCTGGTAACAACTTAATTATGGCTTATCAACAAGAAGCGTATAAAGGGGACTTGAAAGTCCGTTATCGTTTCTTGGAAGGCAGCGAGGCAGACTACTCAGGTATGGCTCAATCGTATCGCGAGTATTTAATAGAAGAAGATGTCTTAACAGCACTTGATGAAGAGGAATATCCTTTAAATCTTGAGATTTTAGCTGCAGTGGATCGCATCAAATCTTTTGCAGGTTTACCGATTCAATCCATCGAAGCATTAACGTCCTTTGATGAAACACAAATTATTCTAAACGATCTCATGGATAACGGGATTTCGGGCATGAACGTATCGCTTAGAGGTTGGTTCAATGGAGGCATCCGTCAATCCATGGCAAATACGGTACGGATTCAGCGTCAATTGGGTGGCAAGTCTGATTTTGACGAGCTTGTTGCCATGACCAAAGAACATAATATTGACTTTTATCCCGGTGCGAGCTTTACCTATGTCTATAGAAATAGCCTGTTCGATCGCTTTATGCCAACTAGAGATGCGTCTAGATTCTTGGATAGGGAAGTTGTTGAACTAAAAAACTATAGACCTGCAACGATGGAAGAAGCAGTTTCAGGCCATACGCATTGGGTACTGTCTCCACAAAAACTTGAGTCCGTAGTTGATGGCTTCTTAGCCGATTACGCCTCTTTGGATTTAGATGCTTTAGCTATTTTAGATGCAGGCAAATTTATTGCTGCAGACTATAACCGTAAAAATGAGACAGATCGTGAAACGTCACTACAGATCTGGGAAGAGCAGTTGGAGCGCTTGAGTGCTTCAGGTTTAAAGATGATGGCTGAATATGGCAACGCTTATGTGCTACCTTACGTCGATACCTTAATTGATGTGCCGTATGCGTCAAGCCGTTACATGATCACGGACGAGTATGTGCCATTTATGCAGATGGTGCTGCACGGCTATGTGGATTATTCACAGCAAGCCTTGAACTTGAATGCGGACTATCAAGAAGGTTTCTTGCGCATGATCGAAAATGGATCAGTCCCCGCATTCACGGTGATGAATGCATCGAATGAAGTCTTAAAAGATAGTGAGTACAATCGCTACTTCTCAACATCGTATAGCACATGGCGTGAAAACATCATTGAAGTCTATGAAGAAGCAAAATCAGTTTTAGCTCCGTTAAGACTTGATACAATCGTGAAGCATGAGATTTTAGAGACGGGTTTAGTCCATGTGACGTATAGCAATGGAACAGAGATATTTGTGAACTACAGTCCGTTGGATAGGGAAGTGCCTGGTGGTGTTGTTGCTGCTAGGGACTACATAGTGAGGTAGGTGTGATGCAATTGAAACGTAAAAAACAACTTGGTTTGAAACGAAAACAAGCCCGTACAGGACTCCTCTTTGTTTCGCCTTTTATCATCGGTTTGATTGTTTACTTCATCATGCCGGTATACCAATCGCTTGTATTTAGCTTCAGTGACATCAGTGTTACTGGTACAGGATTTACAAGAAACTTTATTGGTATGGACAACTACGTCCGAGCTTTTACAATAGACCCAGACTACCGCCAGATGCTTGTGACAGCAGTCATGCAAATGGGTGCTAACGTGCCCTTGATCGTGATCTTCAGCTTCTTTGCTGCGACACTACTCAATCGCTCATTCCCAGGTAGGGGCCTGGCTAGAACCGTATTTTTCTTACCTGTTATCTTGACGTCTGGCGTCATCATCGCCATAGAGAACAGCGACATGTTAATCGGTATGGCTCAGGATATGGTGAGTAACGCTGGAGATCCAACGGCAAGTGATAGTGCCTTCCAGTCGATACAGTTAAGGCAACTTTTATTGCAAAGTAACTTTAGCCCTGAGTTTGTTGGCTACTTAACGGGAGCCATTGACAGCATCTATGACGTGATCACCTCATCGGGTGTGCAAATCTTAATCTTCCTTGCAGGCTTGCAGTCTATATCGCCATCACTTTATGAGGCAGCGGTTGTTGAAGGTGCGTCTGGTTGGGAATCGTTTTGGAAAATCACCTTCCCTATGGTCAGCCCATTGATCTTGGTCAATGTGGTCTATTCCATAGTGGATTCATTTACTAAACCTACAAATGAAATGATGACTGCTATCCAAGATACTGCGTTTAGCCTGTCTTACTACGGCTATAGTGCAGCGATGGCGTGGATTTACTTTGGTGTTGTGCTTGTCTTGCTGGGGATTGTAAGCTTTACGATCTCGCGCTATGTCTACTATCAGAACTAAGGAGCGTTGTATGTCTATACGTGAAAATATATTAAAAAGAAATATCAAGGAAGATGTTGTAGCGAAGACCGGTGCGCACGTGATTAAAAAGCGTAGGAAACGAGTCACGACATACCGTATGCAACAATGGGCATTTAACCTTGTACATGCATTACTCGTTTTAGGTATCAGCTTTGTCATCATATACCCTTTGTTTGTTAAGCTCTCAACATCCGTCATGCACGAAAGAGACTTGTACGACTTAACGGTTAACTTCATTCCGCGTACATTTACCTTCGCCAACTATGAGACGGCTACAACGTATATGCGCTATTGGGAAAGCCTTCGTAATAGCTTGATTTTATGCTTGTCTGCCTCGTCCTTACAGATTTTATCTTGTACGTTAACGGCTTATGGCTTTGCTCGTTTTGAATTCCCATTTAAACGTGTGCTATTTGCCTTTGTCATGTTGGTTCTGGTGGTACCCCCACAAGCGATTATGATTCCTTTATATCTGCATAACCGCTTCTTTGATGTACTAGGCATCTTTACATTGACTACAGGATCTAGCATCAACTTAATTGATAGTTTTTGGCCTTTTATCTTGATGAGTGGAACTGCAAATGGACTTCGTGCAGGTTTATACATCTATATGCTACGTCAGTATTTCAGAGGAAGTCCCAAAGAGCTTGAAGAAGCAGCATACGTGGATGGAGCAAACTCCTTTCAAACGTTCTACCGCATTATGCTTCCTGGTGCCGTGCCCATGATAGTCACTGTATTCTTATTCAGTTTCGTCTGGCAATGGACCGATACATTCTATCCATCGCTATTCCTCAATACCTTGAGGGTGCTACCGACAGCCTTGTCGACCTTGGCTGCCACCGTCGCTCAAGCTTATTCAGCGGATTCATTCTCGGGACTGCAATACCTTAGTCCTGGTTATACATCCATCTTGAATAACGCTGGCAGCATGCTCGTCATTCTACCGCTGGCCATTATGTATATATTCTTGCAACGATATTTTGTTGAGGGAATAGAGCGTTCAGGAATTACGGGTACTTAAAATTTTGATGAAGAGAGGAGGCACTAAAATCTTTTTAGCTTGATGAGCTACGTGGAACGGTTCAGCAATATATATTCATAAGAAGGAGAATTGTATGAAGAAAATTATGTCGCTTATGTTAGCAACAATTATGACGGTAGGTCTACTTG
>CAYXVJ010000213.1:2867-3546 GCA_964468675.1 uncultured Oscillospiraceae bacterium | reverse complement strand
TTTATAGATTACGGCACACGCTTTAAAGCTTTGCCTTAGTACATCCTCAACTGTATCTTCAGCAGAAAACTTTGGCACTTGATCTAACATAGCAATCTTTTTTCCCGATGCTTTAAATATGCTTCCACCATCAGCAAGCTCTTCTCCAAGCAGCAGCTTAAATAAAGTGGTCTTACCCGAACCATTCTTCCCTAGAAGGCCTATTTTTTCACCTTGGTATATCTCAAATGTGCAGTCTTTAAGCACATGGTTTAAACCATAAAATTTATTTAAATCTTTAATCGACAGATCAATCACGTAAGTACTCCTTTTGGGCATTAAAAAACCCTATGTAGATTGTTTACCTACATAGGGCCCCAAAAGTATATAGAAGCAAATTACGCATCTAGACTTTGTGGTGATCGGCAGGTAAAACAATCTCTTACCCATAAATGGGCAGACTTATCTCTTTTACCTGCAACAGTGGCAGAAAAACGACGCACGATACTACTTCCTGGAAATAGTTCTTGCTCACGCGTCATATTGGATTGTTTCATGCTCTCACCACCTTTCTTATATATCTTAAACTCAGTGTACGCTCATGGATGTAGAGCGTCAAGGATGAATCGAACGAAATTTCCTTATCCCTTAATCCCACCAGCAGAAGCACCCTCAATGAAGTACTGTTGGGCTGTGAAGA
>CAYXVJ010000213.1:2149-2857 GCA_964468675.1 uncultured Oscillospiraceae bacterium | reverse complement strand
GATTAAAGATACAACAGACATAGCTAGGATCTGGTTCCAGTTGGCTGATACTGTTGAGTCCAGTGACATTCTAAGTGCTAATGAAATCGGGTATTTACTAACACTATTGATGTATAACAGAGGGCCAAAGAAATCATTCCATGTCCAGATAAACTGGAAGATTGCAGCTGAGAACAGTGCAGGCTTACACACAGGCAGTAAGACCTTCCAAAACACCTGCCATGTATTACAACCATCAATGGTTGCAGCTTCATCAAAAGACCTTGGTACACCTCTGAAGAACTGAATCAACATGTAGATGAAAAAGGAGTTACTTGCAAAAACAGCGGGTACTATAAAAGGCAGGTAGGTATTAAGCCAATCAAAGCTGTTAAACAACAAGTAGCGCGGGATAATTAAAACTGATCCTGGTAAGAGTAAGGTGCCAATAACAATTGAGAATAAAGGCTTCTTAAACTTAAAATCAAAACGTGAGAAACCATAAGCAACTAAAGCTGATGAAATCACGGTAAAGAGCACTGTCGGTATCACGAGTAAAAATGTGTTCTTATAAAAGTCTGTGTATGTATATTGGCCAGTCCCTTTCCATCCTTCCCTAAAAGAATCTCGAACAATCTCTGTCGGGAATAAGCGGATCGAAGAAAATAATTCTTGATTCGTTTTAAAGGAGGAGAAAAACATCCAAACCAAAGGATAGACCATGATGCA
>CAYXVJ010000213.1:0-2139 GCA_964468675.1 uncultured Oscillospiraceae bacterium | reverse complement strand
TGATGCAGCCGAGTAGTATCATGCTGATGTGTGTCAAAATGACTCTTCCATCCGTCTTCTTTAATTTCATAGTGAGCCTCCATCCTCATAGTGAACCGCTGCACTTGTGAAGCGGAATATAAGCATCGTAATAACAAAGATAATGACAAATAAGATCCAAGACACAGCACTTGCATAACCCATTCTGAAGTGACTAAACGCATCGTTGTAGAGCTTCAAGGCATACATCAAGGTTGACTGTCTAGGTCCTCCACCCGTAATGACGAAGCTACCTGTAAAGTCTTGGAAACCATTAATCAGTTGCATCAAGACATTAAAGAAAATAACAGGTGATATCATCGGTATCGTTATCCTACGGAACCCCTGAATCCTATTAGCACCGTCAATACGAGCCGCTTCATACAACTCTAATGGTACCTGCTTTAAGGCTGCTAAGAATAAAACCATGGATGAACCAAATTGCCAGACATTGAGTAGTATCAAGGTATAAAGTGCAATGTCAGGACTCGACAACCAACGTACGGAGCCAATACCTATCGCATTTAACAACTGATTGATCAAGCCACTTTCCATGAACAAGAAGCGCCAAAGAACTGAAACCGCTACACTTCCGCCGAAGATTGATGGAATATAGTAAGCCGTTCGATAAAAATTAATGCCTCTAATCTGCTGGTTTAATATAACTGCAATAAAGAGAGCAAAAGCAATCTTTAGTGGGACAGCTAAAAAGACGTAGTTGAAGGTTACTTTAAGCGATTGTGTGAACGTATCGTCCTTCGTTAAGATATTGATATAGTTTTCTAGGCCAATAAATTGTGGCTCATTCGTTATTCTAAAATCCGTAAAGGAATAGGCGAATGATGAAATCAAAGGGTAGAGTTGGAATATTAAAAAGCCAATGACCCATGGCAAAATATAAACATAACCCATGCGGTTACGCCGTGCAGCTGCAGATCGTTTCATAGTACATCTCCATTGAAAAGGAAGCATGACCTTGATTGCTCAAAGCCATGCTCTCCAAGACTTTCATTGCTTCTTAAATTATTGCCCGAGTGAATTCAATTTCTCATTGACATCTTCGATGAACTTATCTGCAGCATCGCTAGGATCAGTGCTGCCATAGGCGACATCTTCCAAGATCGTCAAGATGATTTCACTAACCTCGCTATTTAGTGACAGCATCGGTGGTGCAGGTGCAGGATTCTCCATGGCAATTTGAACCATCTGGGACATGAGTGGTGTAACCACACCGATTTCCTCTAAGTGCTCCAAAGCCTGACTGTTTGTAGGAACCGAACGCTCTGTACCTAAGATTTCAATGGCTTCTAGATCTGTCATCATCCAATTGATGAAATGAGTAGCGGTATCAATATGCTCAGAGATCTCACTGACTGAGACAACCATTGATGGCTTTGTAGGCACTAAAATCTCGCCACCTTCAACGATTGGTGGGCTAGATACTGCAAGGTGTTCTTCACCGATAACGGTGCCGTACTTACCTAAAGTACCAGACCAATCGAGGATGAAACCTAACTGATCGTTTGCCCAAATTGGGTTTTGCTCCATCTGTGAAGTAAAGAGACTAGACTCTCCTAAATCTTGAATACCAGGGCTTGAGAACAATTTTGCGATGTATTCAAAGACTTCAATTAATTCATCTTTTGAAGCAACAACTTTACTGCTATCTGTAGCCATCCAATGTCTACCGGATTTCGATAGAATGTATTGATCGAAAATGAAGTTCGTTAAGGATGTAGCTTCTGTAGCAAAGAGGTAATCATTTGAATCTGCTGCATTGACGCGGCCTGCTTCTTCAATCAAAGACTGCCAGGTCAACTCAACATCAAGTGGAATATTATGCTTATTAAACACCTTGCTATTGATAATGATGCCGTAGCCGTTGGTGCCCATCGGCAACGAAATAACCTTACCATTGATACTTGCATATTCAGCTAAGAAATCTTGGTTATAAACGGATAGATCCACATTGCTTTGTGTCGACAAGTCAACAAATGTATCGCCATGCTGGGACATATCTGGGAACCAGATGTAATCGAGTTGAACCACATCCGGCTGATTACCACCCACTATCTGGGTCATAATCTTCTGATGGTAACCGTCATAACCTTGGTATTCTGC
>CAYXVJ010000212.1:0-3559 GCA_964468675.1 uncultured Oscillospiraceae bacterium | reverse complement strand
TGATCCGTCATGGCAGGATTCTTTGGTAAGAAGCTCCCGTGGGAGTAGGTGCAAAAGACATGCTTATAGACCGCTCCTTCAAAGCCATCTTCTGAGTTATTGCCTTTCCCGTCCAAGACTTTAGCCAATGGCTCTACTCCCTGTCCTAGATACGTTCTCGAACCATGGTTCTCAAAACCAAATAATAGTCTTTTATCCGTATGGTCTACTATCGGCGAGGCTGGCTTATCGCCCAGGAATACAGCTTCACAAATCGTGTCACCAATCAAACGGCCTTTGCCGACTTTGGTCACCACATCAATTACGCCCAAGCCTTCCATCTTCGCCCCATTATGTAAGTCAACATATTTACCGAGTAGCTGATATCCTCCACAAATCGCTAAAATTACTTTGCCCTTTTCTGCAGCTTCATGGATGGCATCTGCCTTCGTCATCAGTAAATCTTTTTGGACCAAGGATTGCTGTGAGTCTTGGCCTCCACCTATAAAGAGAATGTCAAACTCATCAGGCGATAAGTCATCTCCAATAGATTTGTTGATGACTTCGGTTTGAATCCCACGCCTGTTCGCTCGTTGCTCTAAGGAGATGATGTTACCAATATCACCATAGAGGTTTAGTAAATCAGGATACAAGTGGGCAATCCTTAAACTTGGATAATCAGTCATTTAGCACCCTCCTTGCTGATGATTTTATCGTAATTGAGTTGAATGGACAGCTTTTGCCGCAGCTCCATCATCGCAGAATAGTTAGGCAGCAAATATACAGTCTTACCTTCCGGACAGCTCTCTAGAAAGTCCATCACGAGGCTTGTTTCATCTTCCCTTACATCCACATGGCAGTCAGGTCCATAGGCATAATTTAAACGTAAGGCCATGTCGCCTGCTCGTTCACCGGATGCACCGATCGGCACATCTGGCATCAAGAACTCCTCCATCGGCGAATCCCAAATCCAAGAAACATCCACCCCGTCGTTGATGCGGTTGTTTAAAAAGAAGATCACCGAACCTACATCTTTGGCTTCACTTAGTAACCTTAAACCTTGTTCCATACCAGCAGGATTCTTGACCAAGACAAAGCAGACCTCCCGGCCTTTATAAGGGATACGCTCCAATCGGCCAAAACTGGGTTTCACTTTTTCTAGACCCTTTTGTACCTGACTTGATTTTAGATTGTCTACTACTGCAGAGGCTGTCAACACAGCTGCTGTCGTATTGTAAGCATTGTATAAGCCTTCTAATGGTAATAAGTGAGTATATGATGTAACAAGATCCTTAGCACTTAGCTGGATTTGCAGGCTGTCCGGGCCTTGTATTCTCTTGAACGTCAAGTCCAAATCAGGCCTATGGTAATCACAGCTGGTGCAACGGTAGTCACCTAAATGGCTCATGCTGCGACCCTTATAACTCAAAGTATGGCCACATCTTGGGCAATGGGCGTAATCCGCCATGTTCTTGCTAAGTTCTGTCCCATCAAATTCATCGGTATTTGCCCCGAAGAAATAGACATCGCTTTTTAATCCCGCTGCAATGCCAGCTACGTTCGGGTCGTCTGCACATAAGATGACCTTACAGTTCTCACCTGCATCAACAGCTCCTTTAGTTAGCAATCTTTGGACGGTATCAAGCTCACCAAAGCGGTCTAGTTGGTCACGAAAGATATTCGTAATAAGCAAGGCTTTGGGCTGTATCTGGCCACTATATTGAGCGAAGGCTGCCTCATCACATTCTAAAATTAAGATATCACCGGGCTTTGAATAAAGACTTGCCGTCATCATGCCGCTGCCAAGATTTGCACCAAACTCATTGCTCCATATCGTAGGTTTTTTAGGGTATGCTGCTTCCATTAAGCGAGTGAGTATTTGTGTCGTGGTGGTCTTTCCATTGGTACCAGTCACCAATAAAACGTCTTTGCCTTGACTGATCTTACCCAAAGCTTGTGGATCTATTTTTAAAGCTATTTTCCCTGGTAAAGTCGATGCTTGCCTGCCAAGACGTTTTAATAAAGCCGTGACTAGTCGGCCCATGCCTATAGCCACACGGTATTTGATTCGATTCAATGACAGTCCTCCTTGAATAAAAGATCTATCTTCAATATGTTTGTGTACATGAATTGTAGCACGCTAAGCTAATATTCGGTAGAATGGTTCATAGCTTAAGTGTGAAAGGATTTTAAAATGATACACATCAATAAACACTATAAGGATCTTGAAGCATCCTATCTCTTTACAGACATCGCAAGAAAGGTTAGTGCTTATGCAAAGGCCAATCCTGATAAAGATATATTAAGACTTGGTATCGGTGACGTCACCAGACCCTTGCCACAAGTTGCCATCGACGCCATGAAAAAGGCTGCAGATGACCTTGGCACAGTGGAGCAGTTCCACGGCTATGGCCCTGAGCAAGGCTATCCTTGGCTAAGGGATGCCATCGCTGCCAATGACTACCACAAACGTGGTTTAGAGCATATCCTTGCTAAAGACATCTTTGTTAGTGACGGTGCTAAGAGTGATACCGGTAATTTCCTAGACATCTTAGGAGAAGACATCGTTGTTGCTGTAGCAGACCCCGTCTATCCTGTTTACGTGGATACCAACATCATGGCGGGTAGGAAGACTAAAATCCATCGTTTGCCTGCCACAAAAGAAAATGACTATCTACCAGCTCCGTCTAAGGATGATCCTATCTTCGACTTAATCTACATCTGTTCTCCGAATAACCCGACAGGTTCGATTGCAACGAAAGAATTCTTACAAAGCTGGGTGGATTACGCCTTAGAGCATCAGTCTCTTATCTTATTTGATGCCGCTTATGAAGCGTTTGTAGGTGAAGGACACATCCGCAGCATCTATGAAATTGAAGGCGCAGAAAAGTGTGCTGTAGAAATCAAGAGTTTTTCGAAGAGTGCAGGTTTCACAGGTGTACGTTGTGGCTATACTGTTGTTCCAGAAGCTTTACTCGTGAAAGACTTGGCTGGCAATGAGCATTCATTAAGTGCGCTTTGGAGTAGACGCCAGACAACTAAATTCAATGGTGTCTCCTACCCCGTTCAGCGCGCAGCCGAAGCCTTGTTTACAGAGGAAGGTCAAGCACAGTGCAAGGCACTTGTTGACTACTACAAGCGCAACGCCAATCTTTTACTGACCAGTTTAAAAGAAATCGGTCTGGATGTATCTGGTGGTGAACATGCGCCATATGTATGGCTTAAAGTACCAGAAGGACATACGTCTTGGTCTTATTTTGACTATCTTCTTGAGACCATCAACATCGTGACAACACCAGGTAGCGGTTTCGGTGACTGTGGTGAAGGCTACATTCGTCTATCTGCCTTTGGTAGCTATGAGAATTGTATGGAAGCCGTATCTCGCATCAAAGGTTTAGGCGAACAATAGATCTTGCACCGTTTGGCAAGCAATCGCCCGCTATAGAAATAAAAACTAAAAGAACAGCCATGTCATTCATTTCAGATTGTACATGGCTGTTTTCTTATGCTTAAGTTGCTTTATTTTATCTGATCGATTCGAGCTTATTCATTCTCGGCATCGGGCAGAAGGGATTCGGCA
>CAYXVJ010000211.1:0-3560 GCA_964468675.1 uncultured Oscillospiraceae bacterium | reverse complement strand
CTAGGGCTTCCTTGCTTGCAAGAGCTTCACTATTATGAGGATCTGCATATCTTAGGAAGTACCAAGAAGATCCTGCCCATTGTGGCATGGTATCGGTCTCACGCTTGGCGGCTCCTCCACAATGTGGACATGTAGTATTCACCCACTCATCTACAGTCGCAAGCGGCGATTCACCATCTTCAGAAGGACCATAAGATTCTACATCTGGCAATTCTAGTGGTAAATCTTCTTCGCTTAAGGGGACAAAGCCACAACTATCGCAGATGACAATCGGAATCGGCTCACCCCAATAGCGCTGACGGCTAAAGACCCAGTCGCGCAATTTGTAATTGACCTTACGCTTGCCTAAGCCCTCTTCTTCTAGCCATACAGTGACTGCTTCTTTAGCATCTTTAGCAAGCATACCGTTAATGAAATCTGAGTTTACTACTACACCTGATTCAATGTCTTCAAAAGCAGCTTCTTCCACGTTTCCGCCAGAGATAACTTCGCGAATAGGTAGATCAAACGTTTTAGCGAAAGCATGGTCTCTTGCATCGTGGGCAGGTACGGCCATAATGACGCCGGTACCGTAGCTGGCTAGGACATAGTCGGAGATAAAGATCGGGATCTCTTCTTGGCTTACAGGATTTATGCCCATGACACCTTCTAAACGAACACCTGTCTTATCTTTGTTTAATTCTGTACGTTCAAATTCAGACTTATGCTTGGCCTCTTCTTGATACTTACGTATATCTGAAACGTTTGTTAATAGACCATCTTCAATCCACTTCTCAACAAAGCTTGCTTCTGGGGACATAACCATGTATGTTGCACCCCAAAGTGTATCAGGTCTTGTGGTATAGACCGTTAAGGTATCGCCTGCTGTAGACTTAAAATCTACATCAGCACCTTCAGACCTACCGATCCAGTTCTTTTGTTGTAATTTCACACGCTCGATAAAGTCAACATTGTCTAGATCTTGGATCAAACGCTCAGCATAGGCTGTAATCTTGAGCATCCACTGGCTCTTTACCTTGTGCTCAACTTCAGTGCCACAACGCTCGCAGCCACCATTGACTACTTCTTCGTTTGCCAATACAACCTTACAAGATGGACACCAGTTCACAGCCATCTCTTTTTTATAAGCTAGACCTTTTTCAAACATTTTTAAGAAGATCCATTGTGTCCACTTGAAGTAGTTTGGATCTGTCGTATTAATTTCACGACTCCAGTCAAAAGAGAAACCTAGGCTTTGTAATTGTTCCTTGAAGCGTTTCACATTTTGCTTTGTGACCACTGCTGGGTGAATACGATGCTTAATGGCAAAGTTTTCTGTTGGCAAACCAAAGGCGTCCCAACCCATGGGGTATAAGACGTTCTTACCTTCCAAACGCTTCTTTCTGGCAACAATATCCAATGCAGTGTAACTTCTTGGGTGACCAACGTGCAACCCTTCTCCAGATGGGTAAGGGAATTCTACCAGACAATAAAATTTTTCTTTGTCTGTGTCCTCTGTTGCATGGAAGACACCCTTTTCTTCCCATCTTAATTGCCACTTCTTCTCGATTGATTTCGTATCGTATGCTCTCATCTAGTACTCCTCATACAAAAATAAAAAACTTCCGCCTCTACATTAGAGACGAAAGACACTTCCGCGGTACCACTCTTATTCAATGGCTCTATATGCCACTGCACTCAATAACCTGTAACGCCGGTGTAGGCGGAAATTGCTCCAGGCTGAGTTTCGGCGGCGTGTAGGACGTTTCGCAGCGACCAACGTCTCTCTGTACTACCTTCCCGCTTAATGCTTCCTATCTTTGCACATTTCATTGCTGTTAAACATAGTACAAAACCTCATGGCTTTGGTCAAGCGATTTTGTGTTAAGATGCTCGTAATACGTGTTGTTGAGGTATCTTATGGTTTCTTTATTGCTTGCGCTAATCTATCTTGCATTCATTAGTTTAGGCCTGCCTGATTCTCTGCTTGGTTCTGCATGGCCAGCCATCTATACAGATTTAAATGTACCCTTATCTTATGCTGGAATTGTCAGCATGTTGATTGCTGGAGGTACGATTGTATCAAGCCTTGCTTCAGATCGGATTACGAGACGCTTCGGAGCAGGTCTAGTTACTGCTGTTAGTGTCCTAATGACGGCGTTGGCACTCTTTGGTTTTTCAACATCGAATCACTTTTATCTACTTTGTATCTGGGCTATACCTTATGGCTTAGGTGCAGGTGCTGTAGATGCGGCCTTAAACAACTATGTAGCCCTCCACTACGCTTCTAGGCATATGAGCTGGTTACATTGCTTCTGGGGCGTTGGAGCTACTATAAGCCCTTACATCATGAGCTATGCACTTACAAACCACAGCTGGACGGATGGCTACCGGATTGTCTCCTTCATTCAAATCGCTTTGACAGCAATACTCTTCTTGAGCTTGCCACTTTGGACGAAGAACAACATCCCTGATGCAAAAGGGAAACACAGCAAAGCATTAACATTAGTAGAGACCTTTAAGATACCTGGAGTCCCCTATGTTTTATTATGTTTCTTTGCTTACTGTGCCATGGAGACAACAACAGGTCTTTGGGCAAGTACCTATCTTGTCAGGCAGCGTGGCATCAGCCCTGAAATAGCAGCTAGCTTTGCCTCTTTATTTTTTATTGGTATTACAGTTGGTCGCTTTTTAAATGGCTTCATCAGTGAACGCTTCGGTGATAAGACATTGATTCGAGCAGGTATCGTAATTATCTTAATCGGCATTACCCTCTTAGGGATACCTCTTCCTATAGAAGAAATAAATTTACTAGGATTGATTGTCATTGGCCTTGGTTGTGCGCCCATCTATCCTTGTATCATTCACTCTACACCTGAAAACTTTGGTAAGGATAAGAGTGCTGCGATAATTGGGATACAAATGGCCTCTGCTTACACAGGCAGTACCTTGATGCCGCCTTTATTTGGCGTCATCGCTCAATTCATTCATGTGGGTCTATTCCCCTTATTCTTACTCTTCTTCGCTTTACTGATGCTTAGCATGTCTGAACGCTTGAATCGCATCATTTTGAAGAACAAAGCTTCTACGTAACAGATCTTCTAGAATCTTACGCTCTCTCGCTGTCTAATGGTAATAGAGGTGATCTAGTGCATGAGATAAAAATGAAACGAGCATACGATAAGCCAAGCCCAAAAGATGGCTTTAGAATCCTTGTGGACCGCTTATGGCCAAGGGGTGTAAAAAAAGAAGATCTCCCCTACGACTATTGGGCCAAGGACATTACACCCAGCCCTAGTAGTAGGCAAGACTTTGCTCACAAAGCAGAACGCATGGAAGACTTTCGACAAAGGTATTTATTCGAGCTGGAAGAAAATGAAAAGGCAAGTGTATTTATTTCTCTCGTTCGTAATCAATTAAAAGAGCAAACAGTCACATTAGTCTATGCAGCAAAAGACCCTCAGATCAACCATGTGGTGATTCTGAAGGCCTGGCTTGAAGAACATATTTAGAATAAATTTAGTTTGCTACATGTATTACGCTATTTCAAACCAAGATCCCACTCTGCATGCCATCCTTGT
>CAYXVJ010000210.1:0-3562 GCA_964468675.1 uncultured Oscillospiraceae bacterium | reverse complement strand
TCCTATTTTCTACTTGCCAGCATATAAAAAAACAACAGCGGAATTAGATCCGATGCTCAAGAATCAGATCTCACACCGGGCAAAAGCGCTCAAAGCCATGCTTGATGTACTGAATATGGAACTTTTGTAAACGATTCTGAATTGTTTAGCCGAAAACTCTATGCTATATTATGGGGAAGATTAGCGAAGCATAGAGGAGTAGGAAAATGGCTGTGACAAATCATGAATACTATCTGGTCAAATCTGAGGTTTTGCCTGAGATTTTCCTGAAGGTCATGGAAGCAAAGCGCCTGCTGAGCACAGGTGAAGCTCAATCTGTCAATGAAGCCTCCTTAACTGTCGGTATATCAAGAAGTGCATACTATAAGTATAAAGATGCAATATTACCGTTTTACGATTCCACTTCAGGTCATGTCGTAACCCTATCTTTATCCATTGAGAATTTACCTGGGACGTTAGCATCGATTTTAGCATCGATGGCTGATGTACATGCCAATGTCTTAACGATCAATCAAGGCATCCCAATTTATGGTTTAGCTGAATTAGGCATATCAATAGAAACACGTGCGCTAACACTACCTTTAAATGAACTGATTGCGCGCTTAGGAAGGGTGACCGGTGTTCGTTCTTGCCGGATCCTAGCTCGTGGCGATGACTAATAAAAAAGAAATCAATCTGGCAATTTTAGGTTATGGCGTGGTAGGTAGCGGTGTCCGTAAGCTAATCGAAACTAGAGCAGTATCCATTAAAGAGAAATTTGGTGTACAAATTAATTTGTTATGGATCTTAGATCGTAAGCCCATTGCAGATCTTCCCATAGGTACAAGGCAAGCACAATGTATTGAAGACATTGTAGAAGACCACAGTGTAGATGTTGTAATTGAGACATTGGGTGGGACACAAGATGCCTATAACTATACGCTTGCAGCTTTAAATCAAAAAAAGCATGTAGTTACTTCCAATAAAGCAATGGTTGCCGATCATGGACCGGAACTCTTGGCTTTAGCCAAGGATAAAGGATCGATGTATCTGTATGAAGCAGCAGTGGGTGGCGGTATCCCCATGATTCGTTCGATTAGAGACGACCTTGCTGCAAATGAAATCTACCAATTGACTGGTATTTTAAATGGAACAAGCAATTTTATTTTAGATCGCATGGAAACAGATGATGAAGACTTTGCTAGTGCACTAAAAGATGCAAAGGATTTGGGTTTTGCAGAACAAGATCCCAGCATGGATATCAATGGTTTGGATACAGCAAGAAAACTATCCATATTGGTCTCTAGAATAAGTGCTACCTATCTGGCACCAGATAAGATTTTAACGTCAGGCATAGAACGTGTGTCACTTGCTGCGATTCGCTTTGCTAAGAAAAATAGAAGCCGTATTAAACTCTTAGCACTCGCCAATTTAAGTGACCATGAAAAAAGAAAAGTCATTGTGGCACCCTTCATGCTGCCTAGGACACATCCTTTGTATCAAGTGAACTCGGTCTATAACGCACTATTGCTGGATGGATCAGCAATAGGTCCTTGTATGTACTATGGACAAGGAGCAGGTAGTTTACCTACAGCGAGCAGTGTTATAAGTGATATCATCTCCATCGTCAGAGCACCATTTACAAAAGACTGTGCAGAACTGTGGGCAACCGATAACGAGCATGGATTCTTAGCTGAAGATGAATTAGACGTCCAAGCATTCATCTTTCCGAATTCAGATCGCACAGCAAAACTGTTGATGAATGATGTGGTTCAAAAAAAGCTTTTGGCAAGAACGCCTACCATTGAGGATACGCCCATATTGCAAGTAGGCTTTACAGGTAGACTTACGGAAGTAAAATTAAGAGAGCAATTATCTGATCTATCCATTTTGGATGATGTCTTTATTCTGCGTCATTTAGGGAACTGGGATTCTGCATCGCTTGCGAAGTAATATATAGGTTTTGAAAAGCCACCTGAATTTGTGGTTCAGGTGGCTTTAAGGTTGTCTCAATTCGTAGCACTACGATTGATATTAGTATCTGTCGTAGTTGTTGTTACGACGTGTATTCTTACGGGCTCTACGGCAATCTGGGCAGCGAACTGGATCGTTCTCAAAACCCTTCTCCTTGTAGAATGCCTGCTCGCCTTCTGTAAAAGCGAATTCAGAACCACAGTCTTTACACATGATCATTTTATCCGGCATTAGGGACATACCTCCTCTTGAATTCGGATAGTCTTAAAACGATGTTCCTGATTCAGAAGGTAAAATCTGAAGTGTCCGGAGCTAAAAGTATATAGGACGTTTCCGTTAAAAGGATAATAGCACAGCGACATGATGAAATCAAGTAGTTATCATAAAAAATATAAAGAATTTTGTAAGCAGTCGGTAAAAATGAACAAAGAGTTCTGAATATTGCGGTAGGTCTAATTTCAGATGTTATAATGTTTGAGTATGTCCAATGATTTTTATATGATCGTAGATGGGAGACCGTTTTGAGTTTTATTTTAGCCATAGAGGCACTTCGTTTTTACAAACTGAAGCAGGAGAGATTGGTCCAAGTACTCTTCTTAATTTGCTTTGCCATTAATGCATTAAGCCTTCTCTTTCCATTAGGCGACACAAACTTTAATGCACTCAATGCCTGGTTAGATAGACAGCTTCAATTTGCGACAAATGGACAAAGCCATTTAATTTCATATCCGCCTGCTTTGTCGTCTGGTAATTTGATTTTTCTAGCTTCACAAATCGTGGTGTTGATACTCAATTTATTCTTTAGCTATTTTTATGCAGCAGCATATAGTGCAGAGCGCGATGGCTTACCTGCCATGAAGGGTATTTCCAGTATGTTTCGCTCCATGCCTAAGCAGCTGCTCTTACTCTTGCTATTACTAATACCTGCATTTTTTAGCATGTTTTTCTTATTGATTCCTTTAGTGATTGGAGCCATGATGCTAGTCTTTACTCCTTTATTGATTGCTGAACGTAAGGAGACAATTGCCGATGCACTTCGAGCCAGCACCATTTTGACCAAGCATCGTCGTTTTTATTTGTTTTTTTCCTTCGTCTTGATTACTATGTTTACAAGCTTATTGGAGAACATCTTTACTGCCATCAGTGCTTCAAATTCACTGGCTTTAGTCTTACTTGTTTCTCTAGTCAGCGCCATATCCGCTTTGATCAGAGGTCGCTTAATTGGTATTTGCTATGTGTTTTTTGCTAAGCACTTACGCCATTTATCGCTACAGCAGTTTATCAACCGCAATCCACAAGATGCCGTTAAGAAATTACTCGGCCGTGAAGATAAGGATGAAGATAAGAACCATTAAGGGGGTGCCAGATGCAAGGATTTGAAGATGCAAAACAAGCATTGAAGGAACAGGTATTGAGAATCCTGAACCGTAAGGGAAGACTCGGTGCAGATGAAATTGCTGAGATGCTAGACGAGGATAAAGATCAGATCCGGAACTTGATATCCGAACTAGAAGAAGACAAAGTCATTTTAGGCTATGGAGCTTTAATTGATTGGAGCAAGGCACACGATGAGGATGTTACGGGCTTGATTGAAGTTCGCGTAACGCCT
>CAYXVJ010000209.1:0-3564 GCA_964468675.1 uncultured Oscillospiraceae bacterium | reverse complement strand
ATGTCAATCCATTGGTCTTAATGTCCACTTGAATGGATGTAATACCTTCAGTAGTACCAGCAACCTTAAAGTCCATATCGCCAAAGAAGTCTTCAATACCTTGAATGTCCATGAACACCATGTAATCAGAATCATCTTCTTCGTTAGAGATCAAGCCTGCAGAAATACCTGCAACAGGTCTCTTAATCGGTACACCAGCATCCATTAAGGACAAGGTAGATGCACAGACAGAACCTTGAGAGGTTGAACCGTTTGACATTAAGATTTCTGATACAGTACGAATTGCATATGGGAAGTCTTCTACAGATGGTAAGACAGGAAGTAATGAACGCTCTGCTAAAGCACCATGACCGATTTCACGGCGTCCAGGTGATCTGGCATTACGAGCTTCACCAACTGAATATCCTGGGAAGTTGTAATGGTGGATGTAACGCTTGCTCTCTTCATCATCAGCAAGGCCATCTAGGCGTTGTACTTTTGACATCGGAGCTAAAGTTGTAATGGTTAAGACTTGTGTTTGACCACGTTGGAATAAACCAGAACCATGGGTACGTGGTAGTAAACCTACAGCACCACTAAGTGGTCTGATCTTGTTCATGTCTCTACCATCAACACGCTTTTGCTCTTCTTTTAAGAAGTAGCGAACGGTCTTCTTTTGTAATTGGTACATGGCTTCACCAACAAGTGGTAGCCACTCTTCATTGACTTCTGCAATATGTGCTTGAACCTTATCGCTAAGTGCATTCACTTGCATGTCGCGTAATGCCTTGTCGTCGTTCAAGATGGCAGTCTTCATTTCTTCGCCTGCAAATGCTTCAACAGCTTCCATTACTGCAGGATCGAGGTCCATAGACTCATACTCATACTTAGGTAATCCGACTTCAGCAACAATGCCTTTAATGAAGCGGCAGAGTTCTTGGATGATTTTATGGCCTTCAATGATGGCGTTTAACATCACGTCATCTGGTACTTCGTTAGCGCCTGCTTCAATCATGCAGATCTTCTCTTCAGTACCGGATACGATAACATCCATTTCACTTAGTTCACGCTCTTCTTCAGTTGGGTTGAAGACAGGCTTACCATCAATCAAACCAATGAATAAGGATGCTGTTGGACCATTCCAAGGAATATCCGAAATGGATACAGCAATTGAAGCACCTAACATGGCACAAAACTCTGGCTTGCAATCTTGATCGACTGACAAGACGAGGTTTGCCAAGTTAACATCATTCCTTAAGTCTTCTGGGAATAAAGGTCTCATTGGGCGGTCAATCGCTCTTGCAGTTAACACTGCATTTTCTGTTGGGCGACCTTCACGCTTTAAGAATCCACCAGGGAAACGACCTACTGCATACATCTTCTCTTCGTAATCTACGCTGAGCGGGAAAAAATCTATGCCGGGTCTAGGGCTTTTTGAACTGGTTGCAGAAGACAATACGACGGTATCGCCATAGTGCACCAGACAAGAACCATTGGCAAATTGTGCCAAGTCGCCGACTTCAACGCGTAATTTGCGTCCGGCTAGGTCCATCTCATAAGATTTAGACATCTAAATACCTCCATTGCAGCTTATAGCTGCTCTTTCTTTTAGTTTTGCTGCATCATGGCGGTAGCTTGTAGATTCGATATACAATAAACGACTATCGTTTACCCAATCTACCCTCTACTGCTAGCAGCAAAACAACAATACGTTAATTCTAACACATCAAAAACACCTCGGCTACAACAAGTACCGAGGTGTTTATACTACTCCTGCGGGTATCAATGACCTTAACGCCAGACAAGTAGGAACATGTAGATAAATTAAATTACTTACGGATGTTCAATTTTGCAATGATTGCGCGATAACGGTTGACATCAACTTTTGTCAAATAATCGAGCAAACCACGACGACGACCAACCATCATCAATAGGCCACGACGAGAGTGGTGATCACCCTTGTGCTCTTTCAAGTGCTCTGTAAGGTGGTTGATGCGCTCTGTTAAGAGAGCAATTTGAACCTCAGGAGAACCTGTGTCACCTTCGTGTTGCGCATATGTTGCGATGATTTCTTGCTTACGTGCTTTATCCATTGTCTTTTACCTCCTATACGCCTATGGCGAAGTGCCGGTCAGACTGTCCTAACACTGCGCTCATGGCAGACCTGCATTATACTACATGAAAGTCCAATAAATATCAATAGTCAAAGGATTCATCTTTTGATAAGATGCTCACCTTGTTCTCCCCATCAGATGCTTTCGTGAATCCGATAACTTTTGCTTCGATCTGGAATTGATCCGCTATGGCAATGATATCTGCGGCGATATCTTCTTCTACATATAGTTCCATCAAGTGTCCGCAATTAAAGACTTGATACAATTCTTTTTGGCTCATCTCGCCTGAATCCAATACCGCTTGGAACAAAGGCGGTAAATCAAAGAGATTATCCTTCACATAATGGATGTTTGTGCCGAAGTCTTTACACTTGACCTGCCCCCCACCCGTATTATGAATAATACCGTAAATCTTATCTCTATATAGAGGCAAAATCCTTCTCAATACAGGCAAGTAAGTTCTTGTAGGCGACAATATTGCTTCTCCATAGGTTAAGCTTGTACCCTCTAATGGTTCTAAAAGATCGTGTGTGCCCGAATAGACTTGTTCTTCTTTTATGGTTTCACTGTAAGTCTCTGGATACAAGTCATAGTATCGATGATCTAAAAGTAGGTGCCTTGCTGCCGTTAGGCCATTTGATCCGATACCTGAGTTCTCAGCCGTCTCATAAGAGCTTTGACCAAAGGATGCCAAGCCAACGATCACAAGACCTGGCTTAATGTTTGAAGCATCAATTACATGCTCACGAGGCAGTCTAACTGCGACAGTCGAATCACAGATCAAGGTTTTAACAAGATCACCCACATCAGCGGTCTCTCCACCTGTCATCGTGATGTTACAACCTAATGCATTTAAACGATCAATTAACTTTTGATAGCCTTGGATCACTTCAGCAATGATTTCTCCACTCACACGATGTGCATTGCGACCTATTGTATTGGATAAGTAAAAGCCACTAGTAGCGCCTATACAAGCTAGATCGTCTGTGTTCATCACGAGAGAATCTTGAGCGATGCCACTAAACCATTTTAATAGACCTGTCTCTTTATACATCAAATAGGCGAGGCTAGATTTGGTTCCTGCTCCATCAGCATGCAAGGCAAAACAATAGTTTTCATCACCTGCAATGTCAGGACTGATCTGGCAAAATGCACCTGGATACAAACCACGGTCCATGTTTGAAATGGCAGCCTTCACTTCATCTTTTGTGGGTGATACACCACGGGATAAATAGGAAGTAGATTCTTCTTGCATCTGAATTCTCCTTATAGGCTTCAATCTAAAATAAAAGAAATCTGAGAAAATCGTAAGCCGGGTTCTGTCGTGGACGATCATTTATCTAGGCCTTAGATTTCTCTAGGGCTCAAGCCACCTCCATGAGACGGCCAGGTCAAGCCATTGTCTCTCCGCGGTGTTGCTCCGGATGGGGTTTGCAGCGCGCGTCTTTGTCTCCAAAGAGCCGGTGAGCTC
>CAYXVJ010000208.1:0-3580 GCA_964468675.1 uncultured Oscillospiraceae bacterium | reverse complement strand
TCATTTGCACTACTGTTGGAATAAAGACTTCCCCATTTCAAAACAAGATGATCTCCACTCCAATGCACTGGATTCGTTAATTCCCCAGTTCCCCAATCTGCATAATGATCAAAACACCACTCCGCAACATTTCCGCTCATATCATAAATTCCAAGAGCATTTGCCTTTTTTGTTCCAACTTTATGTGCCTCACTTCCGCTGTTGTTGTCATACCACGCAACCTCCTCAATCGTGTTGCTTCCCGCATAAATGTACTTGTCATGTTCGCCTAAAAGTTCTGGCAAACGATTTGAAAGATCTCTCATTACACTTTCGCGTTCATTTTGGCTAAATCTCGAATCGATAAATTTAATCTTGTCTGAATTTTTAAGATGGGATAAGATTTCTTGCCTTATGGTCTCGGTATTTTGACTTAAGCCCATATATCCTTGATCGTAGCCACTATAATAGTCAGGGTAACCGTGTTCTTCCCAATACCTAAGCAACCCATAGACATCGTCAAACTGAATATGATTTGGAATGGTTCTCATCTCTGATACTGTGGCCTCTTCAACTCTATGCGACGAAAGAGGTGCATTGTTTTCATTTAAAGTCGTTATTTTTTGATCTGCATTCGTTAAGCTTGAATCTTGGCTCTTATGTAAATCTTCAGGTGAATGAGCTCTTGAGATTGATTTTGATCTAATAGCATAAAAACTTAATCCAATAACAGTTACGACACATGATGCTAAAAGCATATTCCTTATAATAATTTTCATTATTCGCCTCCAATCTCTCCAGATAGTTAAGCGCATACAATTACTCAACCAACTAATATATCACATTAATTTTCTTGTCAATATTTTTTGAACAATTTGTTGTTGTCCCCCGTAAAGCGTAAAATTTTCACAATCGTGTTTTCTACAAAATACTTGATTAAATAAGCGCTCCTGCACTGAGTAATCTGGCTACGGACAAAATACTCTTTTAATCCAAAAGCTTCCGAACGCCGTAAAGCTGGCGAATGAAACGGCGGAGCAGGCTAATTAGTGGAAGTCAAAATACGCCATGGTTTGAATCGTGTGAGCACCAGACTAGAGCTTTGCCATCCAACATCCTCAAAATTCCACCTTACGGCGTACACCCTCGTTATTAGGTATTTGTTTCCCACCATCAGGGTACATTACGGTATTTCACCGACTAGATTATGTTCATACTGGACTTTCCAAATCAATAATATTCTTTTATGTTGACTCTATGGCAGAGGATGTCCTGCTGCCTTTAAGAGACCATACCAGTCTTCTCTACTCATGACGTAGTCAGATGCCTTACAGATATCCCTGATCCGTTCAGGTGTCATGGTACCTATAATGGGCTGGATCTTAGCAGGGTGCCTTAATAGCCAAGCAATGGCGACAGCAGCGATCGTGAATCCTTCACGCTTCGCAATCTCTTCTAATAGAACAACAACTTCTTGGTACTCCGGATTCTCTAAGAATGCACCTTCAATTTGACCAAACTGCATTGGTGACCAAGCTTGTACTGTTACATTTTCTAATCTGCAGTACTCCAATATAGCAGATGTCTTCGTACTGCCATCTTCATTTCTTACATTGACATTGGTGCCTTCTGTAATCATGTCGGCGTGCGCTAGACTCAATTGTAATTGATTTGCTTGAGGCTTAAATTTACTATCTCTAAATGCAAGCTTCATCTGATTTTGATTGAAATTACTGACACCAAAATGACGAACCTTACCTGATTCATGTAATTCATCGAAAGCTCTAGCAATGTCTTCTGATTCCATCAAGGCATCAGGTCTATGCAGTAACAAGCTATCTAGATACTCTGTCTCTAGACGCTTTAAGATACCGTCTACACTGTGCATGATGTGTTCGTACGAGAAATCATACATGCCAGAGCGAATACCAACCTTACTTTGCAAGATGATTTGTTCTCTTACACTAGCATTCATGCCGATGGCTTTAGCGAAGATCCGCTCTGAATCGCCGCCTCCATAGATATCTGCATGGTCAAAGAAGTTAATCCCTTCTTCTCTAGCCGTAGCGATTACCTCTCTTGCTTCATCTACAGATAAGCGCGCCATGCGCATGCAACCTAGACCGATCTGCGATACTGCTAAATCCGTCATACCCAATCTGATACTTCTCATCGATCGACTCCTTGTATAAATGCTCCCTCGAATCGAATAAGCTATTCTAAGAAGCGACTATAGTTCAATTCTGATCTTAATATACGTACGCCAGGCCCTGACGTAACATGAATATCACTACCTGCTGTTCTAAGTAAATTTAACTCGCGCCCAATGTTTGCTAACGTCTCCATATCTTCATCTGTTGCATCACTATGAACGGTTTCTATTCCTTCTAAACCCATCGCTTTTAAGCTTTCAAAGCGCTTAAGCAGCACTTCATAGTCTTCAGCAAACCAGGGGTAAAAGAATGGGTTAGCCAAAACAGGTATACCACCTACTTGGCGGAGTGTCTGGAGCACTTCTTCTAGTGTATCTAAAGGCCTTGGGACAAATGCCGGTTTACCAAAAGCAAGCAACTCGTCAAAACAGACATCCACTGTAGGGTATTGCCCTTCACGTACCAAAATAGTAGCCATGTGTTCTCGGCCAATAACCGTACCACCTATGGCACGAAGGCCTTCGTAGGTTATCGGGCACCCCATAGCTTCAAGTTTTTCACACATCAAACGATTGCGCTGAATTCGATTTTCTTGTTGCCGTAACAAAAAGTTATCCAGACGGTATTCACCACCGTAAGGGAAATAGGCCAGGATATCGACATCCCGGCCTTCATATTCCGCACTGACTTCCACGCCTGGTACAAAAACCGGGCGTTCTAATTGAATAAGGTCTAGCTTATGTAAGATGCGATAAACGTCCACTATGGCTTGGGTGGTGTCACGATCTGTAATCGAGAATGCGGCTAAACCGTGCCTGATTACATTTTGAACCACTGTGCCTGGGCTCTCGTAGCCATCTG
This sequence comes from uncultured Oscillospiraceae bacterium, assembly GCA_964468675.1. Classification (GTDB taxonomy): domain Bacteria; phylum Bacillota; class Clostridia; order Saccharofermentanales; family Fastidiosipilaceae; genus CAYXVJ01. The sequence goes on along the minus strand of CAYXVJ010000208.1, from coordinate 587 downwards.
AATGCGTCGTATGGATATGGAGATCAACTGACTTCATACCCATTATTTCATACATCCGCTCCAATGCTTGAGGAATCAAGCCTGAATCCTTACTACGATTTACCGACATTTAATGTACCGTTAAGCTTCCTCTCTGGCTTTTGCATCTGCAATGACTCTCTCAGATACAGGTGCTGGTGCTGGCTCATAACGAGCGAACTCAATTTGATACCAACCGCGACCTTGCGTCATCTGACGTAAGTCTGTTGCGTATGTAGACATTTCAGACGTTGGAATCTCTGCTTCAACCATCTGAATGCCACCACTCTTCGCCTCAATACCCATGATCCGTCCACGCTTCTGGTTGACGTCCGACATGATGTCCCCTAGGCCTGATTCTGGCACATAGATTTTGACCGCAGAGATCGGCTCTAAGAGCACTGGACTTGCTTGTGGGATACCATTACGATAAGCAATCGATGCTGCAATCTTAAAGGCCATTTCTGATGAGTCAACGTCATGGTAGGAACCATCGACCAAGGTAGCTTTTAGGTTCACCATTGGATAGCCTGCAAGTACACCTTTTTCAATGGCTTCTAAGAGACCCT
>CAYXVJ010000207.1:0-3619 GCA_964468675.1 uncultured Oscillospiraceae bacterium | reverse complement strand
TCCAAGTCCACATCCTGGTGATAGCGAATTCCACCTTTACAAGGACCACGTATACTTGAGTGTTGAATCCGGTAACCTTCAAATACTTTTGTGTCACCGTTATCCATCTCGACAGGGATTGCGACCTTCAGCTCACGCTCAGGATATTCAAGCGTTATGTACTGATCGTGTGAATAACCTAAGTGACCAGCTGCCTCTCGGAGCACCTGAAGCATATTATCATAAGGATTGTATATGGCCATGTTTACCTACTCTTTCTTAGATTGAATATATACAAGTTAAATTTACTTTCTATTATACCCCAAGGCATTACGATCAAGATCAAAATTATAGGGAAAATAGTTACTGACTAAACTTGTAATTTTCGATATACTAAGAGTAATGCGCTAGAGCTATTAAGTCAGGAGAAGTATGTTATATGAGTACATTAGTAATTACAAAAGATAATTTCCAATCTGAAGTTATGGATTCCGAGCAACCAGTATTATTGGATTTCTGGGCATCTTGGTGTGGACCATGCCGCATGGTATCCCCAATTGTCGATCAGATTGCTGAAGAGATGGTTGGAACCGCAAAGGTTGGTAAGATCAATGTGGATGAGCAACCTGAATTGGCATCACAGTTTGGTGTCATGAGCATCCCAACCTTAGCCGTCGTCAAGGGTGGCGAAGTGGTTAAGAAAGCTGTTGGCGCACGTCCAAAAGACGAGATCGTTGCCATGATCGAAGAAGCATAAGACCCACAAATATAAATTGTATTGTAGAGCTTTCTGGCGTTATTGCTAGGAAGCTTTTTGCAATTCAGAAGGTTAAGTATTGTGAACGATTACCTATTTAAAGATAAGATAGATCGCAGAGTTTTACGCTTGATCGAGCGCTTAGATGCACTGAAAGGATCGAGCTCTACTTGGCTTGTCGGTGGTTCTGTACGAGACCTTTTGTTAGCTAGACCCATTCACGATATTGATCTTTGTACCACCTTCTTGCCTGATGAAGTAAAGCGTCATCTACCTGACTTGAGCGTGATTCCAACAGGATTAGCACACGGTACAGTTACTGTTCTAGCTTGGGGCATTTCGATAGAAGTAACCACACTGAGGCGAGAAGGCCCATACAGTGATCTTAGGCGACCTGATGAAGTGGAGTTCGTCAAAGACATTAACATTGATCTAGCAAGGCGTGACTTCACCATGAATGCGATCGCCTGGCATCCTATTGATGGATTTATCGATCCATTTTTAGGAATGGAGGATATTAATAATAAGCGCATCAAGGCAGTTGGCAATCCCACAAAGCGCTTTGAAGAAGATGCCCTTCGCATCTTAAGGGCATTGAGATTTTCAGCTCAACTAAATTTCGAACTAGAAGAGAAGACGAAAGACGCACTTGTTAGTACAGCTCATTTACTGCCTCACATTGCAAGAGAGCGTATCCTAGATGAGCTACGCCAGATGATGGGCTACCCAAGTTTCAAAGATCTGTATTTAAAGTGGCCAGAGCTTTTCTCCTATGTGTTTCCTACATTAGAAAAGCACATTCAGTATCGCAATGAAGCAGTACGCTTTTACGAGCACACAGCAGATGAAGCGATTCGTTTTGCGCTATTATTTAACCCCTTATATGAAGTCGATCCAAAGCTTTGTAAGAAGGCCTTAAATGAACTTCTTTTACCTAAGAAAAAGATTTTAGATACATTTACTATTTTAGAAGCAGTGCATCTAGAGCTTTGGGAAGATGTATATACGAAAAGTTTTATTAGGCATGGTTTAAAACGTTGGCCAGAACACTGGCACTTGATCTTAGAAACACTAAGGCTAATGCGAGTTGAAAGAATTGATGTTCTAATTAACGGGACAAAAGAAGTTTTGGATCAAGGTCTGCCATATCGCCTAAGTCACTTAGCCGTAGATGGCCAAGATCTAATAAATCTAGGTATACCTAGGGGACCTGTTATTGGGAAGCTACTAAACAAGTTACTGGACTTAGTAATAGAAGATGAAGTCAAAAACAATCGTATAGATCTACTAGATAAAGCTCTTGATATTCATGCTAATGATGTACTTGCTTAAGGAGATTTCTTCTATAGTCGGAAGGCGACTGACCTTTGATTTCTTTAAAGGTTTTTGAGAAATAGTAAACATCGGAAAAACCACAAGATTCTGCAATATCGCTTAGGTTCATGTCTTTTTCTTCAAGTAAGATAGAAGCTTTTTGGATACGAATTGTATTGGCGTATGACAAAATTGTAAGACCTGTATGTTCTTTAAAGAGTGCACCACAATAGACCGGATTTAGCTGCATGTAAGTAGATAGCTCAGCTACCGTAAAATGCCGGTCTAAGTGGTCAGTGATATAGCGTTTCATCCGTTCCACTTGAATATTTGTGTTTGTATCTACTTTGAAATCCATTAATTCGTACAAGATATGGAGTAGTTGACCTGCACACTTCACTTCGTAGCCTTCAGGCTTTAGGAGCCAGTTGCGTTCAAAGCCATAAATCAAAGCTTTTAACTCATCACTAAACGTGAAGTCCTTCAAAGGAGGGAAGTGTAGCCCTTCTTTATTTTCAAGATTGAAATCTAAAGCAATGCAGCGCATACCAGCTTTTGTTACAGCTTCGCGCGTACAGCCAGGTGTGAAGAAAACCATTTGACCTGCTTTGGCATGGTAGTTAATATCATTGATTTTGTAATCGGCATCCCCAGATAAGATCAAAACCAAACCATGGCTTTTGAATGTTGAACGCGAAATCTTCCAGTTCTCTGAACAGGTCTTGATTACAAAATAGTTGACCGTAATACCTAAAAAGCTCTTCATCTTGGACTCCTGACCTTTAATTTGTACAAAAGAATTCAATCTGTATATTAACATGAATGCACCTACTTGCTATAGTGCCGATAGAAGCATTTATGTCTAGGAGGAGTTCTTCATGTTAAATATTGCTGTTATTGGCATTGGTACGATATCTAGCGCGCATATCGACGCGTATCTGGCATTCCCAAAACGTTGCAAGCTTGTTGCCTTTGTGGATATCTATCCAGAAAAAGCAGATCAGCGTATCAAGGATCTAGCTTTAGAAGGTATAGATGTCTATGATTCACATCAAGGTATTTTAGAGCGAACGGACATTGATCTGGTTAGCATCTGTACGCCACCTAACTCGCACGCAGAAATCGCCATTGATTGCTTAAAGGCGGGATTTCATGTCTTGGTTGAAAAACCAATGGCACCTTCATTAGAAGAGTGTGATGCCATGTTAGAGGCGGAACAGGAGAGTCAAAAGATTCTAGCTGTGGTAGCTCAAAATCGCTTCCGGACCCCCATTATGGCATTAAAGAAAACCTTGGATAGCGGTCTTGCTGGCCGAGTGCTACATACACAGATTGATTCACATTGGTGGAGGGCTCATAGCTACTACGACTTATGGTGGAGAGGGAGATGGGAGACAGAAGGTGGAGGTTGTACCTTAAACCATGCAGTCCACCACATCGATATGCTCGCCTGGATGATGGGTATGCCTACGTCTGTTGCTGCAATACTGTCGAATGCAGCCCACGATAACTCGGAGGTAGAAGATATCTCTGTAGGGATGGAACAACGTATTGAAATCTTAAAGACAT
>CAYXVJ010000206.1:2135-3627 GCA_964468675.1 uncultured Oscillospiraceae bacterium | reverse complement strand
AATATAAAATGTTTAACCCAGCATAAGTTGTCTAAGCTACTGTAAATTTTCCACTTACTCGAAAGTAATAATCATTAGGGAAGATACGTTAATTCTAACGCTTATTACTCCAACATTATTAACTCTCGTAACCAATCTATTCCCTCAAGAATGAATCCATCTGTGGGCTCGGTTTCAGGTGTATGTTCCAAGATAAAATATTTGCTTGGACCTTTAGCCAAATGCTTTAATATCCTTTCAATGGGATAGTGCAGACCATCTGATTCATGTGATGGATGAATAGGTATCCAATTATAGTGCTCATCAATAAACTCTACGTTATGGAGATGTACAACCAAGATATGTTCTTGCCATTTTTCTATTTTCGTCATCACATCTTGGCTAGCAATGAGGTAATCGCCGATATCGATGCAAAGTTTTATACCATATTTAGCCCATAGCTCTACGGGGAATCGATCCAAGGCTTCGATGCCTACAGGTGAACGATCTAAACCAAGTTTGGGTTCGCATACAATTGGAACAAGGTAGCGTGCTTGTAATTCACTTAAGCGTTTTAAGCCTGCTTCAATATGTTCAATTGACGTATCTGAAAGGCTAGTATGGAAATAAGGGAAATGAACTAGGATGTATGCTCCACCAGCTTCTTTTACAAAGGCTATACCTGATTCAAATTGTTGCCAGGCAAGCTCTTTATCTATGAAGACGGTTTCTAATAAATCGTATTTACTGTTTTGCCTAAATCTTGGCGAGTGAATCCCAAACGTTCTATCCGAATCTTTTTGCAAGCTGATAAAAGTTTGTAAACTATCCTCATCCTTAAATTCACCTATTTCAATGTGATCCACATCAAAGGTGAAGAGTTCACTAAGTTTCTCTCGAGCAGAATAAATGGTGCTGCCTGAAATACCGATTTTATGTTCCATCTTACTTCACCTCTTTGACTAAACACATAGTGAATAAAATCTATTGACTATCCTCTACCAATAAACATTATCCCTGAACCGTTCATTCTATATTGCTCTGGAAATGCTTCATGCGCTTTAATATACAGATACACTGCTTCTGAATTGCTATCCACAGAAATTTTCTTAATAACTGCAATCTCATATGTCTTAAGCCATAGTTCTACACCATCACTGTCATGGTAGTAGATGTTCTCCAATACTGAATTGTATCTCTCTGATACTTTTTGATGGACAGAGCGTTTGATATACGATTTGACTGCAGCTTCCCTATCACCTAAATACATGTCTAAGACAAAGATAAATGTGCATATATACGTCAAACGTTTTTCACCCTGATACTCTTCAATGGGATCAAGATAGCTTTGTTTTTTCTTTTTATCTACAGGTGCAGGTCTTAACTCTTGATAGATCCGCTCTGCTATCTGAAGAGCCTTTAGCCTCATATCAGTGGTTTTCAGCTCACTATTGATAAGCTGTGAAAAACCATGAATCATAAAGGTGTATCTAGTCACACCTTCACCCACAAG
>CAYXVJ010000206.1:0-2096 GCA_964468675.1 uncultured Oscillospiraceae bacterium | reverse complement strand
TTCTTCTCATCTTGTCTTGTTAAGAGCCTCAAGATGACTATCCTTAACAGCTCTCCTTGATCTTGCTTTGCAGATGCGAATGGATCTTTCGTGTTGAATAAATAGATGCCACTAGCCCTGCATAAGAGTTCATAGAGATCGTATAGGAGCATAGTAGCAGCATCACCACGCTCGTCACCTGGTGGATGTGTAAGCAATTCCTTAATATACCCCATGACCATGAAACGCCACTTCGGTCGATCTTTTTTATGGACGATCTGGTTAGGCACAAAGTAAAGTCCCTCATGTGCACAATTAAGAAAATACTTGGTTTCTTTTTGAAGACTGGGGAAGTCTTTTGTGGGACCACCTGCTTTTTTCTTCGATAAATAAGATTCGCTATCTTCAATAAGTGCATCGATCTTTTTATCTTCACGAAGCTGTTTAGGCATTACCTTATACAACTCAACAACTAAGAGGCGTAAGTCCTCTTCCTTCTTAGTTTCAAGTAATTTTCTTAATTCACCTACGAGCATCATTTCACCTTGCATAATCCTCTAATTTGCCATTCCAGTACGATGTATACGATTCAAAACCTCGTTCCAGGAATAAGACATGCTGCTCCATTTTGACAAGTCTTGCTTGAATCGTTTTTTGACCCATCTGATGTGCCTTAGTCAAACGATAAATACCCTCTGCCAGATTATACCCGCGTGAACGGTAATCCTCGCCTACCTTTAAATTTGTATAGAACAAACGGTCAGGAGCAATCTCAGCTAAATAAAATAGGTTTAGTTAAATCTGCTTGATCGACATACTCTTGATTGACTTCACCTGCAGCATACAAATCATAGTACTTATCTACATCTAACTCAACCAACTCAACTTTTCTTTATACAGCTCTATGTAAGCATTTAGCTTCGTGATGTGAAAGGTAAAGATGCCTACTGAATAGTATTTATCACCTTCGTTTATTGATAAGTCAAAATGACGGCCCATATCATCCTTGATTAATCTTGGATGGTCAAATTTTTGTTTCTTAGCCATGATTTGTATCCCTTTTTGCTTCACGCGAAGAAGATTTTCTTAATGAAAATTCACTTGTGAACACAGCCTTAAGCTCTATCCATACCTTAGATCTAGATTATATAGCATTGGCATTGATGTCTATAGCCTTTCTCCCTTTGGATCGATACACATTTCTACTTCTATCCGTTTCAAAGAAGAAGGCATAAGAGCTTACTGAATAGGCCAAAAGGTCGAATCTGTACTTTTGACCCCTCTATTTCACTTTTCGACCTTTTGCTTGTCAATTAGATTAGACAGAATAAGGATGAAGTACTGACATTTAATAGCTGGTCTCCTTACTCCATTACAGATACCGATGCACAAACAGAAGCAACACGCTTATGGGCAGATATTGGTACATTCATTGATGAGAACACTGTTCTATTCATGAACGGTCAAAAGAACCTCGAAGGCGACTTCGATGATTATCTCGCACAACTCAAATCAATGGGCATGGAAGATTGGATTGCCATCCAACAAGACGCTCTAGATGCTTACTTAGGTAACTAAACAATTAGAACCTAACTCATTCAAGGGGACTGTGGATAGACGAATCTTGTTCACAGTCCCCCTTCTTCTACTTGAAAGGTAAGTGCTTATGAATCAGCTTAAAAAGGAGCTAAGGCGAGACAAGATCCGCAGGGATTTCCAGAGAAACTGGACCGCCTACTTGCTCCTCATTCCAGTCATTGCTTTCTATTTTATTTTCCGATACAAGCCCATGTATGGCATCATCATCGCGTTTAAAGATTTTAGTGCCAGACGAGGCATTTGGGATAGTCCATGGGCTTCCAATAACGGCTTGGCTCACTTCATCGACTTCTTTGGTTCGTACTACTTTGTTCGCCTGATCAGGAACACCTTAACCATTAGTATCACGAGTATCGTAGTAGGTTTCCCCATACCGATTATCTTTGCCCTCTTACTCAATGAAGTACACAATCTTAGATACAAGAAAACCATTCAAACCATCTCCTACATGCCTCACTTCATATAACTCGTGGTTGTAGCATCACTCATTGGTATGTTCACGTCACATAGAGGTCCAA
>CAYXVJ010000205.1:3040-3627 GCA_964468675.1 uncultured Oscillospiraceae bacterium | reverse complement strand
AAGAGTTGGTAGAGCATGTTCGAACGGAATTAGATGCTTGTCAAAGTGCTTTTATTATTTGTAATACGAAGGCTGATGTCGGACGTATATATGATTTGTTCGATAAAGGTGATGAATACGATCTCTTCTTTTTTACGACTAATATGTGTGCTGCACACCGATTGGATAAGATACATCAGCTGCGAGACCGATTGCGTCATTGTCATCAAGGCACTAATGAAAGAAAAGTCATATGTATCAGCACACAGCTATTAGAGGCTGGTGTTGACCTTGATTTTGACCTAGGGTATAGAGCAGCTGCTGGTGCAGATCGAATTATTCAGACGTCGGGTAGAGTGGATCGTAGTCGTCGATTCAAAATAAGTAAGTGTTTCATTTTTAAGCTGGTAGATGAATCACTATCAAGCTTGATTGATATTAATGAAGCTCAGATGGCACTAATGGCATCATTACGAAACATGGATGTCAGTAAGCCGCTAGATATGGATAAGTTACTTAGCAATTATTTCGATCGCTATTACCTGCAGCAAGAAGATAAATTATCCTACAAAGTGACTGGAGATGCGTCACTACTAGAACAGTTAAGC
>CAYXVJ010000205.1:2098-2968 GCA_964468675.1 uncultured Oscillospiraceae bacterium | reverse complement strand
TGTAGCGCAAACATATCAATTGATAGACGATAAGGATGCAGTAACAGTTATTGTTCCTTATCAAGTGGATGTATTAATCAAAGAGCTGATTAATGCTGATCGTGATCACGATATTTTTAAGGCGAAATCCATTTTGAAAATACTCAATCGACATACGATAGAGGTCTGGCAAAGTCAGATTGATCGACATAAATCTTGTTTTATCGACCTATTTGATGGTTCTATTCAGGTGTTAAAACCTGAATACTATTATACGGACCGTGGTTTTGTACAGCCACAATGATGTTCAATGCGAATTTGCATTGAGAAAGGAGAAGGGTGTGGAAGCTGCATTCAGATCTAAACCATTTTATTGCAGGGTTTTCGGTGACCATGCACTGTTCACTGATCCAGCAACAAAGGGAGGAGGTGAGAAATTCTCGTACTCTGTACCTACATATCAAGCACTAAAAGGTATCGTTGAGAGCATTTATTGGAAGCCGTCACTTTACTACGTTATTGACGAAGTCAAGATTATGAAGCCAATTCGCTCGATTACTAAGGGTGTTTTATTGCCAGTTGGTAAAGGCAAGTCTGAACACACACAAATACTTTTACGCTCTTTGGATCGCGGGGGCAGAAGAGATATATTTTTAGGAATGCGTGAATGTGTGGCTTATGTTGAGCGTCTTAATGCCGAAGAATATAGAAAAAGTCTTACTGCATATGAAGGACAACAGTTGGATTTCGGTGTTCAATTTCATTCGTTTAAATATCCTAGTGAACACCAAACAGATGAGAAGTTAATAGCAACATTTGCTCGGACAGTGATGGATAACGGCGTGATCCAGTTTGCTAGACCTGAAGCATCTAAGATTCGGCATGAGATTA
>CAYXVJ010000205.1:0-2088 GCA_964468675.1 uncultured Oscillospiraceae bacterium | reverse complement strand
CAATATCCGACCAATCCAAGCCGATAAAATACGTACTGCGAAGGAAGAAGCTGCAACTAAAGAATACAAGGAAGGAGTTGCTAATGAATGTACTACAAGCACTGCATAAAACCTATTTAGATGCAGAACGGTTCGGTATGGTTGGTAAAGAAATAGACACAGGCAGCGATGTGACACTCTTGCCGTTATTCTCAGATACTAAGAAGTCGGATGGTTGGGATGTATTACTAATAAAGTTAGGCGAAAATAATTTATTCATTAATGCTGAGTTTTTACCCAAAGATAAGCGGATCATTTTTCCGGTTACAGAATCTTCAATTGGCCGTTCAAGTGGTATCAGTCCTCAACCTTTGGTGGATAAATTAAAGTATGTATCACCATCCTTCTTTCCAAAGCATCATGACAGGTTTATTAGTCAGATAGAAGATTGGTTGAGTTGGGCGGGTACAGATGCACCTGGAATTTTATCTGTTGTAGCGAACTATTTATTCGAGAATGACATTGTTGAAGATATTGTCCGATCGTTAAGTAATACATTTAAATTAAAACGAGATAAGTCAGCGTTAACATTAACATGGATGGAAGCTGATAAAGAGAAGAACAAAACGATAACGCTTCCAGATGTATATGTGATGTTTGAAGTAGAGTCTTCCGACTCGAAAATTGCCAATCTGAGTACGAGTACAGATGGTGTGCTGTTACTGGTGATTATACCTACTGTACAGATATCCATCCAGGCGTAATTGGGAATTCAAAGCTAGTAGCGACTAGTACTCATGATGTGGTCCATTTCGGTCGTTTTAAAGATAAGACGGATATTGTTCAGATTGGCTTTGATGCTTCTCAACGGATTCATCTTATGTTGAAGTTTTTGCTTAACAATCCTAATAATCATTGGCAGCTTGGTAAAGATTTATTTTTGGTCAATTGGTTTAGTAATGACATTCAAAATGAACAAGAATTTTTCCCGACAATGGAATCACCTTCACTGTGGTTTAGTAAAGCTGATGAAGAGAAAGATGATGTGGAATCCTTAGGAGGGGCTGCTTCAAAAAACTTGAACCAACATATGCTGGGTAAAAAAAGTGGTAGTGATTTTTCAAGTTACTATGTGATGGTCGTTGAAAAAGTTAACGATGGACGAGTCGCAATAAAGTACTTTAGAGCATTATCGAAATCTGACTTAGAGCAAAATGTGAATCATTGGTATGAGAGTTTTAATTGGCTCTTTTACGAAAAAGGTTATGGCGAGATAAAGTCCTCACCTAGTCTGTTTGCTTTGATTACTGCTCTACTTGGTGATGAGAATGACGAAGGTTTGATCCGTATTAACGGTAAGCAAAATGAGAAGATACGCTGGAACTGGATGATTGATCTGCTACCGTGTGTGTTGGAACGTAAGCCGTTGCCACAAGCTTTAGCGAGGTTAGCATTTGCAAACGGTAAAAAGAGATTGTCATATAAGCAGAGCTGGGATTATGAGTTAAATGTGGTGTTAAGTACCTTAGCCAAGTACAACAAAGATAGTGGTACATATCAAATGGAGGATGAAAAATATATGTTGGATCCAAATTACAGTAATCGTAGCTATCTATATGGTCGTATACTTGCGATCTATGATCGAGCTGAAGCAGATTTCTTGTATTACTCGAATCTTGGCAAGGATGATGATTCTTATGCCAAAGCAACTACTAACGCTCAACGTCTGTGGACTGCATATGCTGCAGCACCTTCTAGTACTGCAGTGATACTAAGGGGTAAGGTGCAACTTTATTTAAATAAGTTAAGGGCGCTAAACCCAAAACGAGCTGAATGGTTAGATAAAGAGCTTGAAGATGTCTATGCGCTGCTTGAAGGCGTTAAAAACAACGAAAGTAATTTGAATAAGCCACTGGATGAAGAATATCTCTTTGGCTATTACAGTCAAAAACGATCTCTTTACCCAAAAAAGAAATCTGAAGATGTTTCTGAAGAGACAAATAGTAAATAGAAAGAGGAACTTGTTATGTTAGAAAGAAAAATTGATTTTGTTTTAACCTTGAGCGTTACAAATGCTAACCCAAATGGTGATCCATTAAATGGTAACTT
>CAYXVJ010000204.1:0-3631 GCA_964468675.1 uncultured Oscillospiraceae bacterium | reverse complement strand
TGCTTTAACTTTTAAAGATCCAAAGCTTTGAGCTACTAGATTCAGTGCAGTCGTTGTACCTGTGGTAAAGATTACTTCTTCTGCACGCTTGGCACCGATAAAGGCTTGCACCTCATGCCGAGTCGCTTCAAAAGCAGTTGTTGCATGGTGGGCTACGGTATCTACACCACGAAATACACTTGTACCATACTCCTTATAGTAGCGATCCATCTCATCTAAGACAGCATAGGGCTTTAAAGCCGTTGCAGCACTGTTCAAGTAGGCAAATGGCTTCCCATGACTTTTAATCTTCGTCATGGGGAAGTCATCACGAAGCGCCGGGTCTAAGCCCGGACAATTCCTGATCTCATCTAACCTCGATTGCTTCATTGACTCACCTTCTCTAGAAGCGTTTGTCTTAAGAACTCGCCTGCCTTAGCAGCAAGGGATTCGTCTTTACCAACCATGGCATCAATAACAGGTTGCAAGTAACCTACTGTAACCAGTTGTTGTGCTTCTTCTCTTGTAAGACCACGGCTTTGGAGGTAATACAGTGAATCTTCATCTAACTGCCCGAGACTAGAAGCATGACCTGCTTGCAGCTCGTTTTCTTCGATCAAGAGTACGGGATAAGAATCCGCCTTAGCCGTTGGATCGAGCATCAAGAATCTACTTTCTTGATCGCCAAAGGATCCTACAGCGCCTTTATCGATATAGGTTCTACCTGCAAAGAAGCTATAACCTTCTGCTCTTACTACAGAGTGGCTGTAGATGTTTGATGTTGTGTGTTTAGCAAAGTGCTCAATGGTGGTATCCAAACGGATCTCTTCATATGAATCAACAAAGGATGCAGCCATTGTATCCGCTGTAGCTCCTTCTCCATTCAATTGGATCTGGCCTACATGGTAAGCAGAACTCTCGAGGTTAATCGATTGAATGTTAAAGTTGGCATAAGCTGCGACATCCACACGGTATGAAAGCATCTGCCAGCTACTGTAACCTGGATGCTTAATAATGCTCAAATGTAAATTAGAGTTCTCACCTTGGACGATATCCAAATAGATAGGCTCTTCTGTTTGAGCGGTCACCATAAAGAGGCGAACATCTGCGCCTGCCTCAAGGTTAATTTTAATGTAACTACCATCTTCGCGGTCACCTGCAATTAAGACAGGAAGGAAGATTCTCTCTTTATCTCTAGGTATATGCAATTGATACGCATCAAAATGTCCACTGACTGGCAGTGGCCTTTTGGGATCACGTTGCTTTGATTCTGCTTCTTTTGGCTTAAAGCGAGCAAGTGTTTTGGATGTAGGTTTTGCTGCCTGCTCAAAACGAATCGAATCATCAAAGGTAACGATTGTTTTGTCAGGATACAGTCCATCTACAACATCTGCACCTCGATCATTTAAGCGAAGCCAGCGATATTGTTCCAAACCGAGTTTGGTCCTTAATAAGTCGATTTTACGCATGCTAGATTCTCCTTTCTTGTCTGCTATTAAAATGGCAGACCGCCCGGAAGACCTGGCGCATCACCTACTGCATCGTTCTTTGCATGCGCTTCATCCGAAATTACCTCTAAGCCTAACTCATCACGGAGCCACTCATAACCATCTTTCTCGAGCTTTTCTGCAAGCGTATGGTCACCTGTCTTGACGATGCGACCATCCATTAAGATATGCACAAAATCTGGCTTCACATATTCTAAAATACGCTGGTAATGAGTAATGAGTAGAACACCCATCTCTTCACCGCGTTCTTTTGCTAATGCAGTCACATTGTTACCGACGATACGAAGCGCATCAATATCAAGGCCTGAGTCAATCTCATCTAGCATTGCGATGGCAGGCTTTAAAAGCATCATCTGTAAGATTTCATTACGCTTCTTCTCACCACCACTAAAGCCTTCGTTTAGGTAACGATCTGGCAAGCCAGCGTTCATCTCTAAACGCTCGACAGCTTCATTCAGTGCTTTACGGAATGGGAATAAACCAATTTGCTTATCCGCAGGTCTTGAGGCATTCATTGCTGTACGCAAGAAATCGGAGTTTGTTACACCTGGAATTTCAGATGGATATTGCATGGCTAGGAATAGTCCTGCACGTGCACGCTCATCTACTTCCATCTCCAATACGTCTTCGCCATCTAAGTGAACACTACCATTTGTCACTGCATAACGGGGGTTACCCATCAAGGTTGCAGCCAAAGTAGACTTACCCGTGCCGTTAGGACCCATAATGACGTGAATCTCTCCACCTCTTACAGTTAAGTTTAAATCCTTTAAAATTTGTTTCTCTTCGACCTTACAGCCAAGGCCTTTGATTTCTAATACAGGTCTCGCCATCTAGCAATCCTTTCTATTTCGCATGACAAAATAAGCTTTGTCTATGCATGAGTTCTTTAATTTGCATATGAGCATGAAATCAGTAGCGATTTCAAATTAGAAAACACTTGAGTTCAGACAAATATACGTAATAAACATTATATAAATGCTTTGGTAAAAGTATACGGCCATTATGTTACCACATGGATTTGAAAAGCACTGATTAAAAAGATACACATTTATAAAGAATCGCTTCCCTAAAACAGTTATAATACATTTACTGATGTGCGAAAGGAGCCACGTATGATCGGAATTATAGATTACGGTAAGGACAATATCGCCAGTGTAAGAAACAGCCTTAGACATTTAGGTGTCAAAAGTGTTGCTGTGCACTCTAAAGAGGATCTAGATCTTGTAGATACTCTCATTCTACCCGGTACTGCCACATTCGATGAGGCCATGAAAGCATTGTCTAGGAAGGCTATGGATTTAGCTCTAAAAGAGAAACTAGACAAAGGCACTCCTCTTCTAGCGATCGGTCTAGGCATGCATTTACTATTCGAAGAGAGCGAGGAAGGCAGCTTAGAGGGACTTGGCATCCTAGAAGGCAAAGTAAGGCCTTTTCACTTCATCGATAGCTCTAAGCGCGGTTTAAAGGTCCCACACAGTGGTTGGAATGCACTTGAGGTCCATGACGATGACCCATTGTATGCCAATGGCAGCGAAGTGTACTTTAATCACATGCATTATGCCTTACCTAAAGATCCATCGATCATTGTAGCCTCTACTGACTATGGCGGTAGTTTTACCTCTGCCATTAGAAAAGATCACATAGAAGGTATGCAATTTCATCCTGAAAAAAGTGGTGCAGTTGGCCTACAAATCTTACGCCGTTTCCTAAATCGCAGTATCAATTCAAAATAAGCCAGAGGAGAGATAGACCATGTTAGCAAAACGTATTATTCCATGTTTGGATGTCAAAGACGGTAGAATTGTAAAGGGCACTAGATTCGTTAATTTACGAGATGTTGGTGACCCTGTTGAAACTGCTGCTGCATATAACATAGCCGGTGCAGACGAATTGGTCTTCTTGGACATTTCGGCCACAGCAGAAGCTCGCACAACCATGATTGACGTCGTAGAAGAAGTATCAAAGCAACTCTTCATTCCATTTACTGTTGGTGGTGGCATTAGCAGCATAGAAGACATCTCTTTAATCTTAGCTGCTGGCGCTGATAAAGTATCTTTAAATTCTGCTGCTGTAAAGAATCCAAAGCTACTTAGCGAAGCTGCAAATGCCTATGGGAATCAAAGTGTCGTTTTGGCAATTGA